>JBDRDG010000097.1:0-3545 GCA_043821045.1 Candidatus Omnitrophota bacterium
CACTTAAGCTAGCGGATAGCGTGTGGCGTAAAACAATCCAAAATGCAAAATGAAAAATTAAGCCTCCAAGAATTTTCATTTTTAGTTTTGCACTGGGTATTTTTAATTTGTTTGTAAACGCTATACGCTGGTTGTTATTCCAGCTCAATATCGCCCCAAAAATATAGTTTCCCTTCAAAAACAATCACAATCGCATCAATTAAAAAATTGGTTTGCGCCTGTTTAAATATGCCGGCGATATCTTTTACCTTCTTTATCCGGTTGGCGTAAGCCGTAGCAAATGAATCGGCGACAATCGAATCTTTCGCTTTTACCGTGAGGAGATCCGCTTTGCCAAAATTAAGGCTGGGGCCAATTTTTGCCGAAGAACTGCATATGCCAAAAGGCAACTTTTCCTTCTTTACCTTTATCGTTAGCGCCTTTGGGGTGAAGTTTTCGCCTAGATACAAGCCGATTCGTTTGGTCCCGTTAATTTTCATAAAAATGTCTCCGCCATTTTCGATAATCAGCTCACGGCAGTAATTTAACAGCTCCTTACCGAGATAAAAAGCAACCGCGCCGGCCACGGCCGAAAATGGACCGATAGCGGCCAAACAAGACGCCTTAACCATATCTTGGACGATAAGCGGAGCATTTTCATCCAGAGCCAAAGGCGAAAGGGAAGTAAAAAAAGAAGGGTTTTTCTTGATATACTCTTCTATTTGGCAGTAATATTTTATAAGAATTTCTTTTGTTTTTTCCTTAGCTAACGGCTTATCAGAAATTATATAAAGGTCGCTTTCACGATAGGAAATCTCGAGGCTGCATTTTGGCCGGGAATAATAACGGTAAAATCTTTCCTGATATACCATATTAGCATATCCGCGGCATGGTGAATGAGTAGGAAAAATCGAGCATCCTTTCACCGCCGCTTATAGTTTGCATAATAACCCCTTTTTCTTTTTTAGTAAAGCGGCCTATGCGGCTGGCCTCGAGGCTCCCGCGGTCATGCAGGAAACGCACTATATCTCTGGCTTGCGCCGGCGGCGCGACAATAACGGCTCTTCCCTCCGAGGCAAGATAATAGGGGTCGATTCCCAGCAGTTCGCAGGCGGCGGCGACATTCTTTCTTAACGGTATCTTTTCTTCAATCAGCCTAATGCCTATATTTTTTGTCCGACACATTTCGTTCATCACGCTGGCTAATCCGCCGCGGGTAGGATCGCGCATAAAGCGTATGGAAGGAAACTCCTTCCATAACGGCACAACAATATCTTTCAAACTCTGACAGTCGCTCTCTATATCGGAATCAAACATTTTATGGCGGGCGAGCATAACCGCTATGCCGTGCTCGGCGATTGAACCGGTAATTATAATCTCGTCTTTATCCTCTATCTTCTTCGGCGAAGGATCCCTGCCTTTTATTTTATATCCTATCCCTGAAGTGGTGATAAAGATCTTGTCGGCCTTTTTCTTCTCAACCACTTTGAAATCGCCGCAGACTATTTTCACGCCGCAACCGGAAGCGGCAAAGCGCAGCGAATCAACTATTTTTTCTAAATCACGCCGCCGGAATCCTTCTTCGACAATCACGCCTAAAGATAAGTAACGCGGCACGGCGGCGCTGACGCAGATATCGTTTACTGTCCCGTAAACAGCCAATTTACCGATATCGGAGGAAGGGAAGAAAATCGGCTTTACCGTGAACCCATCGCAGCTGAACACTTCCCGGCCTAAAGATGCGGCGTCAGAAAGTTCTACCAATACGGGATTGGAAAGACGGGCAATAAACAGATCTTTTATTAAATCATATGTGGCCTTTGTGCCGTTGCCGCAATCTAAGGTTATTCTCTCATCCATATATTTCATCAAGGAACGCTATCAAGGCTATCCCTTGATATGCCAATATCAACCACAAATATTTTACCGCACCTGTTTACTCCCTGCCCTAAGAAAAAACCGCGTTTAGGAGCGATAAATGTCACCGTGGCGCGGGCATTAATCGCTTCGCCTAATACTTTTCCCCTTTCGGGGCATAACCCGGAAGGGATGTCGCAGGCGACAATCGGCCGTCCGCTATCATTTAACTTTTTAATAACCTTCCGCAAAAAGGGATCGACGGTACCTTTTACGCCAATCCCTAATATGCCGTCGAGGATAAAAGAACAGCGGCTTATTAATTTATCGAGGCTATCCGTATCTCTTGGCTTTTTTATCCAAAAAATATCGGCGGCGATATTTTTTAACAGTTCTATCTGAAATGCGCACTCGCGGTTTAACTCTTTGGGGGCAACGACAGCAAGGCTGACTTTATATCCGCGGCCGATCATTTTACGCGCGCAGGCGGCTACATCAGCGCCGTTATTCCCCCGCCCGGCGACAGCTAAAACGTTTTTAGGAAATTTTAGCTTTTCGATAACCGCGTATAAATTACTTGACGCGTTCTCAATAAGAAGGCGCTCGTTTAATCCTAATTTTCTTGCCTTCGCTTCTAATTCCCTTAACTTATCAACAGCCAGAGAATCTATAGCCATAACCGCGGTTTTTTTAACCATGGGAAAGAAACTCTTTAATCAGGGTGGTTTTACCTGTAGCGGGTAAACTTTGTATAAGAAGACGCATGCCTAATGGGTATCTTCCCGGCTATCGTTCTTGAACAAATCGAGGAATCTGTCTTCGTAATCTTTATACACGTTCCAATGATCAAGGCTCTCTTTGAGCTCCCGGGCTTTGGAGATATCGCCATGAGCCGCTTTAAAGAGAGCTTCTATATTTTCGCGGACCGATTGAGGCAATTTCGTGTATGTAGCTAAATCTTTTTTGATCCGGTCGATATCTTCTTTACTTAAGGGGGGCGGATTCTGCACTTCGCCTTTTAAGTAACTCATCAGTTTATCTATTTCCGACTCAATAAAATTGGCCCGTTCGCTAAGCGGCGTGAGATCGAGCCGCAGGCGCAAATATTTATCAATTATCTTTAAAATACTTATGTTCGCTTTGGGATTTTCAATCTGAACAGTGTAAAAAGGAATTTCGGCAAGGAGACAAAGGCCTTTGATCCGCTGTTTTTTTGCCATCCCCAGAACAAGGCCGTTAAGGCCGCTGATCTGACCTTCTCTAAGGATCTCACTGCCTTTACCGTACTGCTCGATGATATCTTTATGCGTTGCCGTGAGGAGAACTTTCGGATTTGTTTTGTGATCGATGGGCTCCGGCTTAGCGGCAAAACTTATGATAAGCTTACTATGGTGTTTTTTCGCGAAGCGCACCACGGCAGAGGCCAATTTCTGCCCATATTCCAAGGGCGGCTGGGCTTCGCCTAAAAAAAGAATTATATCCGGCGATTGTTTAGATTTGTAGTAATAAAAAAATCCCGCCGGCATATAGGGAAGGCCTAAAATACCTTTCTCAACAACTATACCCGCCGGTTTAAAAAAATCGTCGGCTTCCAATTTAGCAAACATTTTAAACGCCAGGGCTTCTTTTAAAAAAAGGCCGGTACGATAAGAGACATCGCCCATACCCGGCCAGGCGGCAATAAAAACAGGTTCTTTTAGACGTGGATT
>JBDRDG010000098.1:0-5703 GCA_043821045.1 Candidatus Omnitrophota bacterium
TCAGAAAACAGATAACAGAATACAGAAAATCGATGAATTTAAATGCTAAATGTTTTATCCAAATTTTATAACCTCAATTCTGATTTCTGAAGTCTGACTTCTAATTTCTGTGTTCTGTTTAAATTGAGCATCGAGGATCGAGCATCTAGAATCAAGATAAAAAATCCTTGCAAACCTGCCATTTTATTATAGAATATTTTTTCTTTTCAATAATTAATGTTTTATAGTTTCTCAATACATAGCACATTACACATCAAACATTACACAATTTTAAAAACCAATGCTTAACCTCGCGATAAACGCGGCAAAAGAAGCCGGCACTTTTCTTTTGGAAAACTTCGGTAAAGTAAACGAAGTTATTAAAAAAGGCGACAGAAACTTCGCTACCGATTTAGACCGCGCCGCGGAAAAAATTATCGTCGACAAAATCAAGCAAGCTTACCCGTCACACGGCATCCTCGCGGAAGAAAACGAACGTAAAGATTTAGATAACGAATGGCTGTGGATAATTGACCCCTTAGACGGCACCCATAACTTCATGCGTAACATTGACATTTTCGGTGTATCCATAGGACTCGTCCATAAGGATAAATTTGTCGCCGGCGTAATCTACATGCCGAAAGATAACGAGCTCTACGCGGCCGAGGAAAATAACGGCGCCTACAAAAACGGACAACGCATAAAGGTATCGCGAACTGACGCCCTAAAAGAAGCGTCAATATCATTTGACTCCAGCCTGCGTTATAACCCGAAGAGAATGATGCCGGTATTAGAAAAAGCTGCTAAAGAGGTTTTTAATATCCGCATGCTCGGTTCATCAGCGCGCCTTTTAACCTATGTGGCGGAAGGAAAGCTGGATTTCGCCATAGAGTTTAACGACCGGCCGTGGGATTTTGCCGGAAGCGTCGTGATTATCCGTGAAGCCGGCGGGATATTCACTGATTTAGGGGGAAAACCGCCGACGCCGAAAACTATCGGCTATATCGCCTGCAATAAAAATCTTCACGCGCAAGTTCTCGATGCATTCTTTTTATAAAAAAATATTTAACTTTATTGAGGCCGCTCTCCTTTTGTCTCTTGTCTCTTTTTTTCTGATTAGAATTACAACCTTATTTTTACCGCCGAAAGAAAGCGCCATTCCGCGGATAGAAAATAACAGTATATATCTAACCGGCAGGCTGAATAAAAAAGCCGAAGGATATTCCAATCTTATCAGTTTCGATTACAGCGGTTTCCTTTCCGGCACTCCCCTCTGGAACAAAAATAAATTCACCGGCCTTATAAACAAAAGAACATTGTTTGTAACAACCTGTCAGTTAAATGATTTTACTAACCACCTGTTAGATCTGAAATTCCCTTACTGGGAGAAAGGGGGAGTAGAGATAGCGGTTAGGATTAACGACTCGTGGCATTCCCTAAGTGAATTCATCGATATCCCGGAAGATAATTACTCTCTAGACGATTTAATCTTTCTTGGCTTGGGAATACAGCCTTCAGATTTAAATAAGATATCGGAGAATGACTTTATTTCCAGTTATTTTAAGGGGAAAACTTTTAGTTTTAATAATAACCGCGTCCTTTATGGCAAAAACGTTTTAATTAGGTTCAGCTCAAAATGAAACGAATTCGCCAAATTCTTTACCCTCTAGTTATTGCCCTTTATTTAATATATATACAGATATATTACCTTAATATTATACCGGCATTTTCGCCGCGGTTAATCCCTTTAAACTATTCGCTGATGGCTAGCGCGATTTTGTTAGGAACGATCTTCGGCTTTATCGGATGCCCTGGCTGCGGCATGGCCCTGACTTTTTCTCTAACCTCTTTTAACGATAAACCATTATCGATTATCCGGCCGGTAATAACCTTTAACGCCGCGCGGCTGATAATAATTTTTCTTTACGCCATGGCCGGAGAAAGCGCCTTCTATATCGCCAAGGAATATATTCCGATAAAATACATCTTTGTCTTAAACGGGATAATAATGATCGCCTTCGCCATCCTCATTGGAAAAAACTTTTTTCTCAAAACCTCGCGGAAAGAGTTAAACCGCCGGAGATTTAAGAATCCCGCCATTCTTTACGGTCTCTGGGGACTTATTTTAGGATTTCCCTGCGCGATTGAAACGACCGGTTTCCTGGCGCAATTATGGAGTTATCCCGCCAATTATTTCTCAAAGATTATTTCCCTTATTTTATTCACCTTTTTTTCAATCGTCCCTTTACTATTATTCATCGCTTTATTTTTCTTCGGTATAAAAAAAATCAGCCAAACATGGCAGGATATAACGGGATACTTTAGGAATCTGGCGATTTTTTACCTCAGCTTAATGGGAATAATCCTCATAACATATTATCTGCCATGATGTTATGAAAAAGAGAGAAAAAATTCTCTTACCCTTGAAAAACAGATAAAAATATGTTATCCATATCTAACCTATTGTGTTGCTTGGGGAGGCGACAAGATAGGTTTTTTTTGTTTATTGGCCTGAAAACGCTTACAAAGAAGATACTGATAAAAGTTGTTTGAAAATCCGAGTAGCTTAAGTCTGGTTACAAGGAAAATTTACTAATCGTAAAGGGATTAAACCCTAAGCTATAAATCCGAAACCCTAAATAAACTCAAATGACCAAAATCCAAAACCTCAAAAATAATAAGTTAAAACAAAAAGTATCAAATCTATACGTATTATTTTGCGTTTTGAGTTTTCCCGCAGCTCTGCTCAATTATATATAGCGGGATCCCGCAAGGCGGGAATTTAGGATTTAGTGTTTAAGGGTTAGTGCCTAAAAAAAGGAGAAGTAGTATGAAATCCGTGGCTAAAAGAGGAAAAGGGTTTAAAGCGTTATGTATTTACGTAATTGTATCGTTCGCGTTAACAACAGGGACTCCGTTACCGCCGGCTTACGCGACAGACATACCTTTGCCGGCAGCGACCGAATTTGTGCCGTTATCAACAACATACTCTTTCCCCGTACTTAAAGGCCTGCGCCTTGACCCGCAAAACCCCCTAAACATAGAGTTCATAATCGATACCGCCGATAGAGGAAAAATCAGCCAAGAAGAAGCCGCGCCCCTGATTAAATACTTCCTCGCCGCCCTTACCATACCGGAAGAAAACATCTGGGTAAACTTATCTCCTTATGAACAAGATAAAATCGCGCCTGACTCTCTCGGTCAGACCGATTTAGGTAAAGACCTTCTGTCGCAAGATTATTTATTAAAACAACTTTTATCATCCTTAACTTATCCCGAAAGTCAAACCGGCCGCGACTTCTGGCAGGAAACTTACAAAGAAGTGGCGCAAATCGCCCATACGACGAACCTCCCGATAAACACCTTTAACAAAATATGGATTGTCCCGGAAAAAGCCGAAGTGTACGAAAACGGCAACATGGCCTTAATCACCGATGCCTCGCTTAAAACAATGCTGGAGGAGGATTATCTCGCTTTACAAAAAGCGCATAGAGCAGAGGGCATAGAGCATAGGGCAAATACGGCAGATGAAATAAACAAGGTGGCATCCGATGTGATGAAGCAGGTTATCCTTCCTAAGATAAACCGTGATGTAAACAGCGGTAAGAACTTCGCCACTTTACGCCAGATATACCACTCGTTAGTATTAGGCATATGGTTTAAGAAAAAATTTAAAGACTCTTTCTACGCCCATTACATCAACCAAGGCAAAACAGCCGGCATAAACCTAAAAGACAAAGACGCGAAAGACAAAATATACGACCTTTACGTTACCGCCTTTCAAAAAGGTATTTATAATTACATTAAAACCGACAACGACCTGGCATCGGATAAACAGATAAAGAGACGCTACTACTCCGGCGGGTTTAGCTTAAACGCCGGTTCATCGAGCCTATCCGGTACAGGCACGGGCGCGTCTATTTCTGACGCCTGGCTAAATGTAAAACTAAACTTGCCGCAAAGATTTTCTTCCGCACACGAATCTTTTCTGGGAACGGCCCAGAGATTAAACCTGAAACTTACCGCCCTTACGTCTCAACAACCGACTCCTGTCAAAAAAGAACCCTCCTTGATAGACTCTATGCGTGAACAGGTAACTGCATGGATGGAACGCCTAACTGGCCGTTATCAAACCGCCGACTCATCGCTTGAGGAAGGCAATGAAGAAGCCGCATCCAGCAGTTTAGCATACATTCCGGCAACCGAAGGACAAAGCGCAAAAATACACCCACGGACATCACGATCGTATCGAATAGCGATATGCGGCACCAGCCAGTCTACTCAAAAGCTGACAAGAAACCTCCAGTTGATAAGACAAATTATCGACGAACAGAATCCCAACCTTCAAATCGCCGCTGTCCTGGGAGCAAAAGATGAATCTATTACCCTGCAAACAGAGTATGCCAGGCAGCTCGCTTCTTTTCTCATGAATAACAGTCTCTATGGGACATGGAAAGGACATAACGTACGGGCAATAGAAGATAAGTCTCGAGTATATCTTATAATTGACAGGAGATATAAAATCGAAGTCGTTAGAGAACACGACACTAATGATAGTTACCCATGGAAATCGCTTAACATCGATATAGTTGACGCCAACCAAGGGAAACCCCTTAACGCCGATGAAACGCGCGGCCATATTACATCAGGAGCAGCCCGCGTTATCGTAGACGGCGTGGTTAAGAAAGGAACCGATGGCACTGATATCGACGGTACTGTAAGTTTAGGAATAAACGAAAAACATATTGCTGAATCTCAACATGTCATTGCCATTTCTGACGCGGCGACCCACGCCACTCAACTGGCCATAGAACCGTTGAAACAGTTTGGTTTACTGGCAGTAGGTGTTGCTGCTACAGAGCCGCTAGATGAAACTCAACCCACTTTAGACAGAATCGACCTCGATAATCCTGAAATGCAACGCGCGGCATCACAAAACCTTGTCGACATATCGAATCAAGTAGGACAGACATTACCCCTGGTTGATGAAAGCCTTCTCGGTAAAGCGGCGTCACGATCTTTCCGTGGACCGACACCGCATGGATCAATTAATACCATAGGTGTAGTCCTTTCCCAACGCGTTAACGAAAAACAAATCGAACAAGCTCTAAGACAAGCATCGGAGACAGTATTGAAAGACGTTTTAGAAGTGAGCCCTGTAGATGTATCGCGCAAACTTCTACGCCCAAGAGTTGCCGCTATCGTCGCCCCTAAAAACATCAAGGCGATTCCTCTTGGCGAAGAAGGAACTTTAGTAAAACTACAGGTATGGTTTGAAGATAAAGTCGGACACATAAACACTCTTATTCGCGCAATGGAAGAGATGGCTGTCGCCGCTGACGAAAATAGACAGTATCAAAAAACCCAGTGGTCGGGCCTTGATCTCGAGCAAGTTAATGCGGCCGTAAAGAAGACAAGTGCGACAAAAAGTGTCAACGACCTTCCTGCCGCGAAAGGAACGTCAAACCCAAGGAAAGACCCTGTCCTAACTACCCCGGTACGCATGGCGATTAACGGCGGCGGTCGTGTTGCTCTTGGACTACTCCGTCAACTGGTAGGCGATCCCAGCATTAACCTCATTGCTATTGCCTACCACGCCACAGACAATTTCGTTGACCGTCTGCGCGATGATTCATCCTATGACCCTTTTTATGGCGACGTGGTCATCTCCGAAGATAAAGACCCAGAAACAGGCTATGAATACATAACAATAAATGACAAGAA
>JBDRDG010000099.1:0-3008 GCA_043821045.1 Candidatus Omnitrophota bacterium
CCGCGAATAGTTATTACAGAAATACGCAATCTCAGTAAATCAATAGACGAAATAGATAATGAGTTTAAAAACAGAGGCAGAAAGTTAGAAGGCCATAAGAATTTAACATCAATAAAAGGTATCGGTAATATCTCATCAACAATATTGCCGAATACGATTGGCGATATTAATGATTTTGACGGCGATCATAAGCTGGCGGCATATATTGGGATAGTGACTCGAGTCTATGTGCCTAACGAAACAAGTAATTATGGCAGGATCACAAAAATGGGCAACAAGCTTGCCCGGACAGCGTTAGTACAAAGCACACTCATAGCTATTCGGTATAATCCGTATTTACGGGATTTTTATATGAAGTTAAAAGCAAAAAAAGGTAGCGGTAAAGCGATTATCGCTACAGCAAGAAAACTTTTAACCATAATTTATAGAACTTTAAAAATAACTGGGTGTTTGAAGATTTTAGTAAATTTAAATTAGCGCCTGTTAAGAAAGCTTACCATTTATCCCCAGCCTAATGGAAAGCTTGGGGTAAATGGTTTGGTGTTTTGAGAGTAGAATAGTTATGGACAATTAACATAGGAACCGAGTTGCACGGTTTTCTTGCTTATCTCGCAAAGTGTGTCGCTCATGAATGCAGCTATACCATTTATGGTTATAAAGGCAAACAGGTCAGGGATAATATCCACTCTTTTGATTTAGTAAACGCCTTTTGGCATTTTTACAAAAATCCCTGTTGCGGCCAAGTTTACAATATAGGCGGCAGCAGGCACTCAAACATATCGATGAAAGAAGCGATTAAATACTTTGAAAAAGCTTTTAAGAAAAAAGGCAAAATAGTATATTCCGAAGAGGCAAGGCGGGGCGATCATATCTGGTATATATCAAACGTCGATAAATTCAAGTCCCATTATCCCCAATGGGAATATAACTACGATATTTACGCGATTATGGATGAGATTTGTAAAGAAAACTTTCCTTCGATTCTAAGATAGAAAAATGAAGATAGCTTTAATTTACAATAAGGAAAGCGAATCTACAACCGGCGCTTACCTTGAAAAGGTCCTAAAGAACTCAGCTGTGCCCTATGCGCACTTCTGGACAAAGGACGCGGCGAAGATACCGGATAATTTCGATCTTTATTTCCGGATAGACCATGGGGATTATAAATATGATATTCCGAACAATTTACATCCGGCCGTATTTTACGCCATCGACACGCACCTTAAGAAACCTTACAAGAAAATCAAGCGACAGGTTAAACACTATGATATTGTTTTTTGCGCCCAGAAAGAAGGAGCAGAGAAACTACGCCGTCAGGCCGGGGTAGATGCCCAATGGATCCCTCTTGCCTGTGACCCCCAGATAAACAGGAAAATAGATGTTGGCGTAAGATATGATATTGGTTTTGTCGGGCGCGACGCGAAGAAATTCGCCCGCGGCAGGCATTTGGAACTCCTAAAGGAGAAGTATCCCAGAAGTTTTATCGGCAGTATGGATTTTAGAAATATGGCTAAAGTTTACAGCGCGGCAAAGATCGGTTTTAACTCTTCAATTATAAATGATATTAACATGAGGATATTTGAGGTTATGGCTTGCGGTTGTTTCCTTTTGACTAATCGAATAAGGGATAATGGATTTGATTCGTTATTTCAAGACGGCAAGCATCTGGTAACTTACAGAAACGACAGGGAGTTAATTGAGTTGATTGATTATTATCTGGCCAATGAAAAGGAGAGAGAGGCGATCGCTCAGGCCGGTTTTGATCTAGTCGTCAATAACCATACCTATTACCATAGAGTGCAGAGTATATTTAATTACATCGCTTTTAGATTGGGGGGGCAATTTAATCAGCTAAGGATATGATCAGTTGCGATATCATACTTACTGTATATAATAATTTAGAACTTACCAAGAACTGTTTACAAAGCCTTTTTCGCCATTTCCGGCCCGGCGATAACCTGATTATAGTAAATAACGGCAGCGGCCGCCAAACTTCAGATTACCTGGAATTTTTCTCCAAACAAAATAAAGCTGTCAGTGTACAACTGATTAATCTTTATCCTAACCGGGGTTACATAAAAGCGGTTAACGCCGGCATGCAACGCACAAAAGGCGAGTCTGTTTGTCTTTTAAGTAACGATACAGTAGTTACGCGCGGCTGGCTTAATACGATGTGTGAGATAATTGAGCTTGAGCCTAATGTAGGAATAGTTAATCCCTTAAGTAACACATTTGGCGTACATTGGCCCAAAAATAAAACTTTAGAAGAGTTTGCCGGATCTCTCAGCCTTGATAGAGGCAAATATAGCGAGACATCCGGCTGTGTTGGTTTTTGTATGCTGATACGGCGTGAAGTTATTGAGAAAATAGGTTATCTTGATGAAACCTACGGAAGGGGATATTTTGAGGATAGCGATTACAGCCGGCGGGCTCAAAAATACGGCTTTAAGTGTGTGATCGCCAAAGGCGCCTATGTATGGCATCGTGAGCACTCAACTTTTGCGTCAAAAGAAATTGAAGAGCTGTTTGAGAGAAACAGAGTTATTTTCCACAAACGTTGGGGTAAACCGCTGCGAATTTTATGTGTTTTTAGTAAGATGAATAGTGATTCAGCCGTCAAATCGGCGGCTGAACTATCTTTTGGTTTGGCGCGGCAAGGGCACCGGCTGTGGGTAGTTTCCGCTTCCGGCGATAGGGGATCAAATCAAAGCATGGAAACACTCATCAGCCACGCGAACATAAAATTATTCTTGCTGCCGAAAATCGTTGTAATTATTTATTCTCTGTATATAATTATCAAGAAAAGGAAGAAAAAGATAGATGTGGTTTATCTTGATCGAAGGATATCGAAGAGAAAGGCTGATTTTGTCAGGCTGATTTTCAGTAAATTAGTAAAGGAGATTAAATATGCGTGAAAGAGTTAAACTGGTTATTCTCTGCGGCGGCCGCGGGACGCGTCTTAGAGAGGAGACGGAAATCAGGCCTAAGCCGCTTGTTGAAATCGGCGG
>JBDRDG010000100.1:0-7754 GCA_043821045.1 Candidatus Omnitrophota bacterium
TGGTTCAGTACCAAAATTAATTTATCATACGTTGACTACTGGGTTTTAGTTTTTCTCGTTGTTTTATTCCTCGTGGTTTATAAAAAGAAAAAGGTATTCAGCGACGTGTTTTTATTATTATCCATATTCTTCCTTTCGCTAAAATACGTCCGGCACATCCCTTTCTTTGCCATAACGGCTTTTTCCATCCTGCCGCTTTACGCTGAAAGTTTTGTAAACGGCGGCAGTAAAACCGCTGGTTCTTCTTTAAAGCCAGCGGTGCTGATATTTTTATCGTTTACCGCCGGCCTGCTATTATTCGTCGAGGTTCCCCGCTGGGAAAAATACGGGTTAAAAATACACGCCGCCAAAACTCATTATCCTCTTTGGGAGGCGCAGTTTCTAAACGATAACGCTTTTAGCGGCAACGTCCTGGTGGACTTTGATTGGGGCGAGTACTGTATATGGAAGTTAGCGCCGCGCTGTAGAGTGTCTATCGACGGCAGGTACAAAACAGTTTACCGGCGGGAGTTTATCGACGCTTATTTCAGTTTTCTTGACGCGAAAAACGGCTGGCGGGATTTTCTTGCCGCTTACCCTCACGACTGGCTTCTTATCCGTAAAACCTGGCTGGTCGCTGATTATTTGATTGGCCATCCCGATTGGGTTTTGCTTAATGACTTAAGATTTTCACCGGCTCTGTTTATGGTAAGGCGCGGTTCTTTGCCGTATAAAGCCTTAAAAGAGATGTCTGATAAAGGCGCGGTAAAGATTATGCCAATCAGGCGCCAGGAAGAGTTTTTTCACTGATAATTAGATTTATCCATAAGATTTCCTTTATGGTATAATTAATGAGACTTAGGTTTTTCACAGAAAAACCTGTAGCCGAATTACTGCTTCGAGCCTGGGGAAATGATCGCAGAGAATTTCACTATATCAAGGCGAAGAGGCAGATTGAAGCTGTAATACTTCAAGCAAAGAGCGCTTCTTATTAATTCCTATGATCAGCATAACTATTAATATTTTAACTTTCGCCGTCGGCTTGGCTCTTCTTGTTTACGGCTCTAACCTGCTTATTCACGCCTGTGTCAGGATATCTTCCCTTTTTAATCTTACGCCGTTATTCATCGGAACTATTTTTGTCGCCTTCGGCACGTCTATGCCGGAATTTGGCGTATCGGTTATCGCCGCTTTACGCAACCAGGACGCCATCGCTTTAGGCAACGTCGTCGGCAGTAACATCGCCAATATAGGGTTAGTCCTCGGTTTATGCGGTTTTTTAATGCCGCTATCCGTGGATAAGACGATATTTAAAAAAGAGCTGCCGATAATGCTGGCAAGCACAGTCCTTTTATACTGGTTCAGCCTAGATTGTATTATCAGCCGGGCGGAATCGTTTATCCTTATTGTTTGCTTTATCGCCTTCTGCTTTATTTCCTATCGCGGGGCAAAAGGGCAAAAGGCGGCGGCGGGGGAATTAGAGGGGTTTAAGTTAAAAAAGATACTTGCGAAAACCGACAGGAAATCCACAGTCGCGGTACTTTCTATTATCTCTTTGTTATTGGTTATTTTCGGCGCCAACCTGATGGTGCGTTCCGGCGTGTTCTTGGCAAGGACTTTCGGGGTAAGCTCCTGGCTTATCGCCATGACCGTTTTTGCCGTCGGGACGTCCCTGCCGGAACTTGCCGCGTCATTAACCGCTTCATTAAAAAAAGTTCCCAGCATAAGCGTGGGCAACATTGTCGGCAGTAACATATTCAATATCCTTCTTATCATCGGCATAGCCGGTTTAATCCGGCCGATTAGGATATATAATCCAACAATCTTTCTTTTTGAGTTTCCCGTCCTGTTAGTATTCAGCGTTTTTTTGTTTATTTTTATGCGATTGCGTTATAGAATAAGCCGCGTGGAAGGATTATTCCTTCTTTTAGGCTATATGGTTTTCTTGGTCGTTTTGATAATTAAATAGCGTATAGCGTGTAGTGTATAGAGAAGAAAAAATAATTGGTATGTGAAAATATAAAAATTATTTAACTATCCACTAAACGCTATGCGTCATACGCTAATAAAGGAGTAGATAGATGCGCCGTTTAAGAAACATTTCCGTCTTCCTGCGCGAAGCGGTATTTAATAAAGCGTCGAATGATTTTTTGAACGTGGTTAAACAGTTGGCCGAAAACGAGGATATCGTCGTCGAAGAGATTAAAGAAAAAGTTTCTCCCGGCATTAAGGAAGTTCTTGTCAAGCTTTCCCGCAACTACCCCTTGAGCGAGGAAGATATCAAAAACATAAGGTTTTGGCTCGCCGGTAACAGCGAGGAGTACAATAAAGACGAACGCGCTTTCCAGGATTGGCTGGTTGAAGCCATGAGCCTTCGTAAAACGGTAGAGAAATACGAGAACAAATCTTTGAGCGTGGCCGAGCTCAACGAGTTTTATAGCGTAATGGAAGAAATCATGGCTTTATGCCGCAAGGTCGTTCGTTTCCTCAACAAGAAAGAGAGAGTGCGGGAGTTTGCGGAAGCGATAAAAAACCTTGAGAAAATCGATAAAGCGCCTATAATAAGGATTCTGACTGAGAAGCTTTTATCAAAAGATATATAGCTGTCAAATAAGTTGATAAAACCTGCTCACCGCCAACTTTAAAATAGATATGGACTATATAGCTTTCGCCCTAAAGTACCGGCCGCAGAATTTTGATGAGGTCGTCGGCCAGGGACACGTTGTTTCCGCCTTAAAGACGGCGATCGTAAACAAGCGCGTCCATCACGCTTACCTTTTCAGCGGGCCGCGCGGCGTGGGCAAGACATCTCTTGCGCGGATACTGGCTAAAGCCTTAAACTGCGAGAAAGAAGCCAAAGTCAATCCTTGCGGCAAGTGTTCCAGCTGTATTGATATTACTAAAGGTTCTTCTTTGGACGTCATCGAAATAGACGGCGCTTCAAACCGCGGCATTGATGAGATAAGAGCCTTGCGCGAGTCGGTGAAACTTTCCCCGGCCTACGCCCGCTATAAAATATACATAATCGACGAAGTGCACATGTTGACTCAGGAAGCGTTTAACGCCCTGCTTAAGACTCTGGAGGAGCCGCCGGCCCACGTTAAGTTTATCTTTGCCACCACGCACCCTAACAAAGTCATTCCCACGATTCTTTCCCGCTGCCAGAAGTTTCAGTTTAACCTCCTGCCGATAGAGAAGATAACCGATAAACTGTCATCAATCGTCAAAAAAGAGGGCATTTCCGTCGAAGATAGCGTCCTGCACTCTATCGCCCGTTCGGCCGAAGGCAGTATCCGTGACGCCGAATCGCTGCTTGACCAGGTCGTCCCGATAATCCTTGAGAAGGGCGAGGTAAAAGAGATAATTTCCTTTCTCGGCGTAATTGACGAGGAGTCGTTAAATACGACAGTTAAATTTATCGTCGAGGGAGACGTTATCGCTAGCCTCGATTTTATCGCTCTCCTCTGCGAGGAAGGGAAAGATTTAGGCGTGTTTTTAAACAGCCTTATCGAGCACCTGCGTAACATTCTCCTTGCCAAAGTCGCGGTTAAGACGTTCAACCGGCTGAAAACCATATCCCCGGCGGCAAAGGATGTCCTAATGGCCATGGCCGGTTCGATTACCACCGCGCGCGTCCTTGAGATTATCGACCTCTTAATCGAGGCTAAAGATCTGTCGAAGAAGTTAAACTCGGTAAGGGTGCCGATGGAGCTTGCCGTGATAAAGTTTTTGGTTAAAAATAATGAGATTATAGCGCCGCTTAATCGGACAAAACAAACAGCGTTAAAAGAAGACAATACCCCTTACGGTCCTGATATAGCGGCGGCAGGGAAAGAGGCCGATTTTGATAAAAAAGAGAGCGGCCCTTTTAACAGCGATAAGAAAGATGTAAAAAAGGCCGAAGTTAAGAGTAAAGAGGAAGTTAAGAGCAAAGAGGAAGGCGCGCCGGATAAAGAAAAGTTGTCCGTCGCCGACGTCGCCCTTTACGAAAGTTCGCTAAATCTTAAACAGATAGCTTCCCACTGGGGCAAGGTCATCTCCGATATAAGCAAAGTGCGCGTTTCCCTGGCTTCTTATCTTAGCGAGGCCGTGCTGCACTCCTACGCCGGCGGAGTTTTAAACCTCGCCTTCCCGCGGCGTTGTTCCCTTCATAAAGAGATTGTCGAGTCGGTTAGGAACTTAAAGTTTGTCGCCGAGAAGTTAGATATTTATTTAGGCGAGAAAGTAGCCATAAAATGTATCGTTTTAGAGGAGGATACGGCTTTCGACCAGGCGGCGCTGGATAATAATAAACAGGAAATCGCCCAGGCCGACAGCGATTTTATCAACGAGCTGCTCGATACCTTTAAAGGGAAGATACACACGGATGGCTAAAGAGTTATAAATAAATGAAAGGTTTTCCAAAAGTTTTAGAAGGGTTGATCGAGAAGTTATCGCGCCTTCCCGGTATAGGCAGAAGGAGCGCCGAGCGCCTGGCTTTTCATATCCTTAAGATGGACAAAACCAGCGTCAAAGAGTTGGCCGAGAACATCGTCGAGATCGGCAGCCATATAAAAGCATGCTCGTTATGCAACAACTTTTCCACCCATGATGTCTGTTCGATATGTTCCAACCCCCAGCGCGATAAAGACGTGATTTGTATCGTCGAAGAGCCGAAAGATATCCTGGCGATTGAAAAGACCGGCCAGTACAACGGATTATACTACTGTCTCTTAGGGGCGATATCGCCTTTGGAAGGAATGGGGCCGGAGAATTTAAACATAGGCAAGCTTTTAAACCGCGTCGCTAAAGGAGAGATTCAGGAAGTGATTATATCGACCGACCCCGATAACGACGGCGAGTTGACCGCCCAGTTTTTAGTTGAGAAGATATCCAAGCACAAGGTGAAAATATATCGCATCGGCATAGGCATACCGTTAGGAACCCAGATTGAGTACATCGACTCATCCACCCTCGGCAAAGCCCTCCTTGAGAGGAAAGCGGTAACATAATAAACACGAAACCCTAAACACGAAAATCGCTGAAAAAGTAGTTATTAAGGGTTTGAACTCCCGCCTTGCGGGATCCCGCTTTATAGAAATAATTATAGGTGCGGTAATCCCAATTCCAAAACTTGAAATACAAAGAAATATATGGTATAAACAAATGCAATCTTAAAGATTGTCATCTCATAAACCCTCAGTCCGCGGCTTCCAAAATTTATTTTTATTAATTAAAGCAGTCAGAAGAAATATTAGCGTTATTTTATAGGGAAAATGGCGCGATATTCTTTTTGACAAGATAAGTGGTTGGTATATACTATAGAGCGCCACTTAAAGGAGTGTGAGCCATGGCTAAAGAAAAGAGGAAAGAAAGCGCGAAAGAGAGCAGTTCTTCTCAGGAAGTAAAACGGCATATGTCCGTATTAATGGAACATATGGAGAAGCAGGTAAAAGTTATTGGTGAACAGTACGGCTCTATCCAGCAGGATATCAGCGAGATTAAGACAGAGGTTTATGCTACAAGGTCAGAGACGGAGACCGTAAAAAGAGCGGTTCTATCAAATAGCCGCGATATAAAAGGGTTAAAAGGTGAAACGAAAGAGTTAAGAGGTGATATAGAAGGGTTAAAAGGCGAAACGAAAGAGTTAAAAGGAGAGATAAAAGAATTAAAAGTTCAAACAAAAGAGGTGAAGATTGGGCAAGCGGAAATAAAGCAAAAATTAGACACAAGGCTGGATAATCACGAAGAACGCATTGGGAAACTGGAAGCCAAATCCGGCGTGTAAATATAATTTTTCTGCCGATTATATTCTTCGCTTTCTAAAGAGGACGATATATCTTTTGACAGTAAACCCCGTAAAAACTCAATGGGACCCCCAGTTAAGTGCCTGGACATTCCCCAGAAAATGGCGCTAAGTTTATTCAACTTATTGAGAGATAAGAGATAAAGGAAATAAAAATAACCAATAACCAAGGAACAAGATACAAACTCCCGTCTTACGGGATCCCGCTGTATAAAATTAACTAAAGGAGCGGGAAAATCCCAATATCCAATATTCAATAACCAAACGAGGAAAAGATTGATTTCATTGAGAATTTGGTTATTGGTGATTGGGATTTATTTGGTTATTGTATCTTGTATCTTGGTTATTTTAAAATTTTGGGAAAACTCCAGTAAGTGCTTATTGACGCTTAAGAGAAAATAGGTTATAATTTACGTCCCCCCCCTTCAGTTTACAAAGTTAACGGAGTTTCCATGGTTAACGAAGTAAAAGGAGTAAAAATAGTGGGGGGAGTAAGGTTTGATTTTGAGAAGCTGATTGTTTATAATAAATCGATAGATTTTGTTGATAAAATATTTAGATTCTGTGATGGGCTGCCGTACCTGTTGCAAAGTTCAATAGGCGATCAACTTAGGCGAGCATCGCTTTCAATAGTGAACAATATTGCCGAAGGCAGCGATAAATTGTCTTCTAAGGATAAAAAGAGGTTTTTTCTTTATAGCCTTGATTCAGCCAGAGAATGTATTCCTGTTTTAAGTATATGTAGAAGAAGAAACTTAATCTCTGGCAACGAGGAAGATTCTTTCCGTGAAGAGTGTAAAGTCATTTGCAGGATGCTTAACAAGTCAGTGCATTCTGTTAAATAAGGTGTTCTTTCCCATTCTTTAGTTTACGTAGTTGACAAAGGTCCTTTGGTTTACAAAGTTAACATAGTTAACGAGGTTGACAAAGAGAAATAATTTATTCGTAACTTAGTAAACCGTAAACTCTGTAAACTGGTCACTAAAGACACTTTGTAAACTCTGTAAACTGTAAACTTTGTAAACTAAATTGATTCCCCGGTAGCTCAGTTGGTAGAGCGGTTGGCTGTCAGAGGCAGCTCTTGACGGAAACGTCAAGATGAAGAATGGGGTGAATTCAGGGAAGCCTAAGTCTTGAAAAAGATACGGTAATCCTGAGCCAAGCTTTAAACTCATTGTTTAAGGAAGGTGCAGAGACTAGACCGCAAGGTCGTACTCTGGCGTACTGTCAGAGGAAGCGCCCCACGCCTAAGTCTGTAAAAAGATAAGGCGATGAGATAGTCCAGCCCTTAAAGAAATTTAAGGACCACCTGTAACCAACATGTCCGAGGTTCGAGCCCTCGCCGGGGAGCCAGACGGGTATCTCAGGGCGCACGCCGCCCTGAGTTTCCAATAGATCGAATAGCCTTGTATCGGTATGCCTTCCATACAGGGCTATTTTCATTTTTGTGTTGGATACACAGGCATTATGAAGTAAGCAGTCGACTAATTCCTTCTGCTGGTAAGGAAGCATCGAGTCAAAGACCGCATCGAACTTAACTAACAGCTTCTCGAACATCTCCTGGTCAACCGAATCCCGTTCGACCTCCTCAATCAAAACGTCCAATGATACAAGCGCGTCTTCAATCTCTTTCCTGCGCTTACCCAGCTCGTTTAGTTTGTCTTTTAGGAATACCGCGTTATCGTCCGTGGCCATGCCAGTCCACTGGTCAAGCAGGCCCTGGGCAAAGTTCTTGACCTCTTCCAGCTCTTTTTGTAATGCGGTTTTCTGAGCCAGGAGCTGGGGCTGTTCTTTCAGCATCTTGCCGTTTGTGGCTTCTACCATTTGCCCGATATGCTCCTTTTTGCAGGCAAGGCCGCGGATATAGGTTATGATAAATCTTTCAATCTCATGGGCCGGTAGTCTGAACCTGCACTCGGGGTTCTTACAAACATAATAATAATATCTTTTCTTAATATGGCTGGTCCCGGAGCCGCCTTCCATTTCACTT
>JBDRDG010000101.1:0-2731 GCA_043821045.1 Candidatus Omnitrophota bacterium
GAACCTTATTATCTTGATCGCCAGTCGCAGGATGAGCGACAGTACGCTAAACATGAGACGTTAGCCGATAAAGATACCGGCCGCCAGCTAATGTGGGAACGCCATTTCAAAGGTGCCAGCCGTTATTCATACACTGACATAGAAAACGACGAAGACGATATAAGTACAGGGGGTGTAAATCAAGGTGGTAAGTAAAAGTGGTTTTTGCAGGATAAGGGAACAAGATCGGCGCAACGGTTATTTTGTTAAAGGCCAGGTTCTGGAGACGGCGGTTTTTTTGCTTGCCGTTGTCGCGGCCCTTATTTCCATGCAGACTTACTTTAGCCGCGCCATTAACGGCAGACATAAACAAAGCAGCGATTCTTTAGGCAGCCAGTTTTCGCCGCGTTACAGCAGCTACAACCTCCTGCGTGAGACGATTCCTTTTACCAGTGAAAGCACGTTTTCCGCTGACTACGGGTCAAAAGAAGAGTATAAAAGTAACATAGTAACGCGGACAACGGACGCGCTCATTGTGCCGTCGACAGTTACCGCCGGGGAGTTTTTTACCGAGGAGCCAGCCGAATTCGCGGCGCTTTTCGGCGATAGCGTTTTCGAAGTGGATTATTCCGTTAGCAATACAAAAAGTCTTGTTGACGATTTTTCCGACAAAAAGCTTATTGACGATAAATTATTTCCTTAAAAGTAGGCAATTAAAATTTATGAATAAAGAAAAGAAAAATAAAGGTAAGAAAAAGCTTTTCAGAAAAGTTCAGTCGATGGTTGAGTACGCTTTTCTTATTGGCACGGTTTCCGCCGCTTTAATCGCGATGAACACTTACGCTAAACGGGGCATACAGGCGGTAGTTAAGCTTTCGGCCGATACGTTATCAGAAGGTGCTGCCGGCGGGCAGGCCGGGGCTATATCTGACAATCAACAGACATGGTTTATTGAATGGCAGCCTGACGAGCCAAAGCGTGATTCGTCTTTAAGGAATGAAACGTTGAAAAAACAGCAGGTTGATTCGGCCGGCGGAAAAATCACGGCGGCCGAGGGGAGTTTGCGTAAAAGCGGCGCGGTATATACTTATTCGGTAAGTTCCATGAAAGAGGATAAGGTGATAGAATGAAACAAAGAAAAAAAGCCCAGGCAGTAACGACCGAATACGCGATAATGGTCGCCTGTATTATAGCCAGTCTGGTAGTCATGCAGGCTTATTTCCGGCGCGGCCACGCCGGTCAGATTAAGCAGGCGGTGGACAATAATTTAGGCGATCAGTTTGACCCCCAGCACGGCACTTATACCAGCACCTTCAGCCAGGAAGGCGACAGCAAGGAGATAAGCCGTATCGAATCGAAAGATTTCGGCGGCGGCGAGATCGGGTGGTACACGATTAATTACGGCGTTACCGGGCCGCAGGCTTATGTTACCAGCGAAGGAGAGACCGTGATCGAGGCCGATGCCGCAAGAAAACCTTTAACGACGGTCAGTTATCAGAAGGCGGAAGTTGACTGGTAGGAAGTTAAGTAAGACAGGAATTTTTAAAAGCGGGGTAAAAGTGGTTAAGGTTGGTAGAAAAAAAACAGGGCAGGCTTCAGCCGAACTGGCGATTTGCGGCTCGATGTTTGTCTTTGTTTTAGCCACGCTTATTCAATACGGCGTTAAGTTTAACTTTCAGCAGGAAATGAAGATGAAAACTTTTCGCGCGGCGTTAAAAAAGGCTAGCAGCGATAGCGTAATGGCCAGTTATTTAAACTATTCCGAAGTAAATATAAAAGACGTGCCTGTCCCGGATATAAATCACCCTGGCGGCGGCTCCAACTTAAGTGAAATGGTAGATATGGCTTCCGCCACGCGGACATATTTTATGCAGGCGGCGCCGGCCCCGAGTGAGGCGAATATGGCACGCACGCATATAACGATTAACGATAAACAGCGCCACGAATACGACGCGGCCCATGGTTACCAAGCCGATGGCATAACCCCAAAAGACGGGTTTACCCAGAGCGGTATTTATCCTTCCGCGGTCTCAATTAAAACGTCAACTCCCTATGGTTCTGGTTTTCCGGCCTATGAGATAATAAGGGCTGTCAGCGACCCTAAAGACCAGTTGCCGGCCGGCGGCGGCGACGGAATATATTGGACATGGATAAAAATTGTCACGACTAAGAATAGACTCCATGTGCAGAAAGACGCCCACGGCCTGCAGACGAAAGAGAGTATAAAAGATATCTTAAAAACGACACCAGATAACCTTACTAATCAGGGAGAATGGAAAACTAGGACAGTAGACGATGGCGACGGCACAAAGGAAGAGCAGTATTTTGATCCCAACCCTAATTACGGTTTTTACGGCGAAGTGTATAATTTAGGCCCGGGCATGAACTTATACGATAGAGTCTACAGCGGCCAGCTGTTCGCGAAGGTAGAAGATTTACCCGTGATTAGCCAGGGGACGCGGATTAACCCCGATTCCCTTGTGGGAACTTTTGACGAACGCTACAAGATTTTTGTTGAGCAGATAAACGGCGGCGATGACGCGCCGGTTTCAAGCTTGACCGTGCAAAGCAGTGTGTGGGGAGAAATAAACCCAAGCGAAACCATGACTACCGCCGATGGTAAAAATACAATGCGCGGCACGTCCACGCAGGGGCTGGTGTCTGATAGGGTAACAGAGAGACAGGATTATTACAAAATAGTCAACGCGCAGAACGACGAGTCTTTCACGACTCGCACGGAAGTTATGCGGTC
>JBDRDG010000102.1:0-7060 GCA_043821045.1 Candidatus Omnitrophota bacterium
ATATTTGTATTTTGAATTAGTTGATACTATACGCTACTCTATATTACTCTCCGTTCTCTAAGCGTTCGCGGTGGTACTTTACTACTTTGGCGTTTATCATATAAATCCCCCGGCTTCCCCGATAATTTTTGAGGATCCTGCTGTCCGGGATATTCGCCAGAGTGTATTTTTTAATTTTCTAAGCCAGAAAGCGTGGATTCCGCCGGCAGGTTCTTTCTAAATCTTCAGCTTTTCAGTTTATTTATCCTGCAATACGATTTTCGCCTCTCTTAAAAGACCAGACGGATCGTCTGATTCCAGTAATCGTCTTATCCCTATCGCCGCGCAGATCCTTTCCGTTACCAGATAATTAAGCTCCTCGCTATGCGGGGTATATAAAACAATACCAATATCCATAGTTTTAGGCATTTGCTTAAGTTTTGAAGCGACTAAATCGCCGGCTATATCTGATAGTCCAAGTTTTATTACAAGTAAATCAGGCAAATCAACCATTATTTTATCAATAGCGGACATCCCGCTGTTGGCGGAATTTACTATATATCCGGCGTTTAGAAAGGCAATAGCTATTTTATCAAAAGATTCCTTTCTGTCCTCAACGATTAAAACTTTAACCGGCCCTTCTTTAGCCTTTAATTTCTCTCTTTCCGGTTTGCCGTATCTTTTTGTTATTATCGTATCGATTTCCTTAAAAAGGTCATCCAGTTCAAAAGGCTTGGTCATAAACCCATCAACATTGAGATCTCTAAATAAATGTTCTAAATTCGCCCGCGCGGTAAGAATAAGCACGGGATACTTCGCCTTAGCTTTTGAATCACATATCTTTCTATAAAACTCTATGCCGCCCATTTTGGGCATATTCATATCCAGAATAATTAAATCCGGCGTGACCTCATTAAGCCTCTCTAATCCTTCAATGCCATTATAAGCCGGAATAACTTCGTAATCCGTTTTGGCTTTCAACTGAAATGAAACCGCATCCACAAGGTCAACCTCATCATCGATTAACAGGATAGTTATCTTTTTATCACTCATCTTGCCGCCTCTCTTTGACCGGCAGAAGAAAAAAAAACTCGCTCCCTTCGCCGAATCGCGATGTTACCCAGATTCTCCCGCCGTGCTTCGCTATAATTTCCTTGCATATCGCTAAACCCAAACCTGTCCCGCCCATTTCTCTCGTAGCGTGATCTCCTAATTGCTGGAATTTTTGAAATAACTTTGGTTTATCTTCTTCTTTAATCCCCGGGCCCGTGTCTTTGACGGAAATCAGCACATTGTTATTCGCCTGGTCAGCCGTAACAGAAACGTCTATGCCGCCGCTATTCGTAAATTTTACCGCGTTGCTTATTAAATTATTAAGCACCTGATTTATCTTATCGTCATCAAAAAATATTCTTGCCGCCTCAGGCAAAAGACGGGCATTAAGATATAATCCTTTTTTCTCCGCCACAGGCCTTTGAACGTCTATTACTTCCTTAACCGTCGCGTTAATATCGTGCCGCAATATATTTAATGCCGCTTTCCCGGACTCTAATTTAGACAGGCATAATATGTCATTTATCAAACGCCCCAATCGGTCAATATTACTCTTTATTTTTACTAAGAAATTCTTCTGATCGGCGCTTAATTCGCCCGCCGTACCGCTCAATATAATATCAACTATTGTTTTAATCGATGCCAGCGGCGTTCTAAGCTCATGCGAGACCGTGGAACTAAACTCTTTTTGGGCCTCGTACATGTTTTTCAGCTGGCTATTAACCGCCAAGAGTTCTTCATTCTGCTCTTTTATTTTCCCGGTAAGTTTTCTGTTTTTTTCCTCCAAATCATACCTGCCCATGGCCTCTCTTACTACCGCCCTCAACGCCGTGTCTTCCCATGGTTTGTTTATAAAGCGGTACACCTCGCCCTTATTAATGGCATCCTCGGCGATATGCATATCGGTATATCCGGTAAAAAGTATCCGGATAATATCGGGGTATTTCTCTTTTGCTTTCCTTAAAAATTCCGTCCCGGAAATATCAGGCATACGGTGGTCGGATACAATAACTTTGATCTTTTCTCCCTCTAACATAGACAAAGCCTCTTTATAATCCGTGGTTACGAAAACGCCGAACGCCTCGTCTTTAAAAACCCTGACAAGAGAATTCAATATGTTCAGCTCGTCATCAACTATTACTACGTGCGTTTCTTTCATAATCATAAGATACCTCTTTTCCCAAATCCGGCTTAAGTGATTTTATAAATCCAGAATGATCCGGCCTTCTTCATCCCGGTTAATCTTTGTTATGCCGGGATTTTCTTTCTCCAGCTGTTCTATAAACTCATCCCGCCGTTTAACCTTATTCAACAGCTTCCTGTTCTCCGCCAGCAGGGCGCGGTATTCCAAACCTCTTTTCACGGTAACTCTCAAATCATCGTTATTCCAAGGTTTGACAATAAATTTGTACAGAATAGCCTTATTAATCGCCTCTATCGCTACGTTTAGCTCGGCGTGACCGGTAAGTAAAATAGTTATTATCTCCGGATAATCCCGTAATATTTTTTCTAAAAACTCCAAACCGTTCATTCCCCCCAATTGATAGTCGCATATGACAAGGTCCACGCTCTGCGTTTCAACAATCGACACCGCTTCTTCCGCGCTCAAAGCGGTAAAAATAACACACGGCTCCTGGCGTAAAGCCCTCTTTAAAGAGTTAAGGACACTCTCTTCGTCGTCAACCAATAATATTCTATACTCTGCCATCTCCCACCTCCTTTTAACGGTTAATATGCCGCGTTGCTCCGGCAGCTAGCCGCCGGTCAATGTGTTTCTCGATATCTATGAATAATCTCATCGTCGCATTTCCCCCCGCCGTATAATTACTTATCGCATTCCGCAAATATCTTATAATACTGATAAAAAACGTCTCTTCTGCCGATAACCCCCACGATATCATTTCCCTCTAAAACGGGTAAAGTATGTATGTTTTTGCTACACATGAGACTTATGATTTCTAAAAAAGACATATTCTTATTTATGACATGGACTTCTTCCGTCATTACGCTGTTTATCTTTGAAGCCGACTCTGATAAGTTAAGGCTACCTGCCGTCTCCCCCATAACTCTGAATAAATCGGTGGCCGTGATAATTCCCGTCAATTTACCTTCCGGCGATAGAACGGGCAGGCCGCTAATCTTAAAACGCATCATTAAATGCGCCGCTTTAGCTAAAGAAGCGTCTTCTTGTATCGTGATGGCGAATTTGGACATGATGTCTTTAGCTTTAATCCGCGTCAACTTATTTCTGCCGCGATTCTCTAAAGAATTCCTCACTGTCGCTTTTAGCTTCTCATTGTCCCACGGTTTAGTTATAAATCCTTCTAACGACAGCCGGTTGACCGCCTCAACGGCTATCTGTATATCGGCCTGGCCGGTAAGTAAAATCGGTATTATATCGGGATTTTCCTTTGTGATTTTTTCCAGGAAATCAATGCCGTTCATTCTGTACAACTTGTAATCACATATAACAAGGTCTATATCCTGTTTCTCAATGACCGCCATCGCTTCTTCGGCGCTCTGACACATTGAAATTTCATATTGATCATCCCTTAACGCCCGCGCCAAAGAACTAAGTAACGGCTCCTCATCGTCTATTAGCAATATCCTATATTTATTCACGCCTGCCTCCTTTCTTATCTCACATAACTATTATGAAACATCCCGCGGAAAAATGATCGTAAATTTTGTGCCTTTGCCGATTTCGCTCTCCACAACGATATCGCCGCCATGGGCTTTTACAATATCGTAACTTATGCTTAAACCGAGGCCGGTGCCCTCGCCTGTTTTCTTTGTCGTATAAAAAGGCTCAAATATCTTCCCTATCTCCCCTTCGGGGATGCCTCTCCCCGTATCGGTAATCTCAACAAACACTTTTTCCTTCTCCGCATACGTCCTGATTATAATCGTCCCTCTTTCCTTTATCGCCTGGACGGCGTTTACTAATAGATTAATAAAAACCTGTCCTATCTGCTGGGAGTTGCAGTTAAAGGGAGGGATTCGGCCGTATTCTTTCTTCACATCCGCTTTATATTTTATTTCGTTAGCCACGATATTAAGTATTCCATCCAGTATCTTATTCAAATCGGCGGGGCTCTTAGCGCTTTCATCGCGGCGGGAGAAAGTCTTTAAATCCGCGACTATCTTCTTAATCCTTTCAAGGCCGTCGCGCGACTCCCGCAAAAGGTTATCGAGATCGCCTAATATATATTTAACGTCTAATTTCTCTTCCTCTTCTCTAATCCGATTGTCAATCTTTTCGGCTTTCTCAATATCTTTCTGCCTTACGGCTTCTTTTAAAGCTTCTGTGCCGCGCAGGACATCGGTTAAACCGTCCATATACTTATCAAGCGTGGCTAAATTGCTGATAATAAACCCAGTGGGTTATTGATTTCGTGGGCGATACCGGCGGCAAGCTGGCCGATGGAAGCGAGCTTTTCCGACTGTATCAGCTGTTTCTGGGCGTTTTTCAAATCGTCGTGAGTTTCTTTCAAATCGTAAAGCATATTTTTAAGCGCTGTTTCGTTATCAACCAATTCTCTGTTAACCTTCTTTAACTCCTCTTCTCTTTTTAAATATTCCCGTATATCTTTGGCGACACAGACGATATTAACTATGCCTTCGTGCTCCCCCCTCATTATCCCGCCGCTTAAAAGAACCGGTATGGCCATGCCGTCTTTTCTTTTATAGGTTGTCCTGTAATTTACTAAAGCGCCTCCGTTGAAAGACTCTTTAAGCAGCACCCCTTTAATTCCCATAAGAAACAAACAGCTGGCGTCTTTTCCGATTAACTCCTCTTTTTTATAATCCAAAAGATCGAGCGTCGCTTTATTAACCCTATCTATCCTGCCCTCCGGTAGAATTACGACTAAACTGTCAGTCATCGTCTCTATAATATTATTGACATACTCTTTTGATACCGTCGTTTTGTTTAAACTCTCGGCCATATTTTTAAAAGAAACGGCCAAACTGCCGATTTCGTCATTCCCCCTTACTGTAATTTCCGTATCCATGTGTCCCCTGCCGATTTTATCCACGACTCTTCGCAGATAGCCGACCGGGCCGGTAATCGACTTGGAAACTATAAGGCCTAAACAGACTGCTAACAGCGCCGCTATAAGCGAGAAACCCGCTATCTTATATGCTAAATCTACAACCGGCAGCAATATTTCGTCTGTCTGATATCCCACGAGTAAAATCCATCCCAACCCTTTAAAATCGCCGTGGCCGCGCGAACGAACATAGACTAATAGTTCTTCCTTCTCCTTCCTTTTTTCTATGAAATAACCGCCCGGCCGGTTTTTCGACGAAAAGTGCCTATACAAATTATCCGATACTCTCTCAAACAGTTTAAATTTCACTGTCGAATAAATTATCCTGCCGTCTTTATCTATCAGGCAGAAATGTCTCGTTCTATATCTTTTACTTTTCTCCTCCTCTTTTAAAATATTTCTTACCCTGCGGATATCCAGAACCGCCTTAATCACGCCGGAAAAATTTCCCTCATCATCATCAACTCTCACCCCGATATCAATGGAATAAATACGCGCGCTTTCGTCATAATTGACATCGCCCACGTATAAACCGTTTTTCTCCGCTTCCTGCCACCACTCCTCATCGGCCTGGTAATAATCGCTGGTTTTCCCCGTCATGGCGACATTTACTCCATATCTATTGGTCACGAAGATTTCCCCGTATATCTTAAAACCGTATATTTTCTCCGCGGTTTTTATTTTCTGTTTCAAATCATCAGACATGGCAGAAAATAATATTTTCGTAATAAAAGGGGTTAACTCATCTCTTGCCGATAAAGCCCATTCTCTTTCTTTCTCATTGATATAATCAGATATACTCTCTAACTTATTAAATTCCTCATTCGATTCTAAAATAGCCTGCCGAAGGACTAAATCAGCAGAGTAAATCTGGTATTCTCTAATTCTATCATTTATATCCCGGTCTATTTTATCGATAATATTTTCCGCCATAATCATAGAATCCTTCCCTATGGTGTCCTGCAGTATTTTTCGGCCGGTAAGGACAGCGAAACAGCCGCTGACTAAGACAAAGGTTAAAACCACTAAAAAACCAGCCGTAAGTTTATAGCCTATTTTCATAGCTCACCGATAATTCTTCCCTTTTGCCGCGTAATCAACACTGATTAGCGGATTGATCCAAAACTCCGCGGCCTTCTTTTGCGATAACCACAACAGTTTTTCGCCGCTATCGCCTTCGCTAAAAGATATACTTCCCCTTTCAATATCAAAAGAAACGCCCCGCCTTACTGTTCCTCCCGCCGCCTGCCCTTTTATCGTTATCCGTTGTTTTCTAAAAAACATCATAACCGACTCGACATTGTCTCTGCCGATAGTATCCTCTCTTGCCAGCATATTCGCCCCTCCCACTAAGCAGACTTCGATAGCGCCGATATCAACCCCGCGGCGCGCCATCGCATCAAACATATAAAAAAGGGCGTCTTCGCAATACTTTGTCCTCTCGAGGTAACCGTCAGGCGGCGATTTTCCCGGAAACATAATATGGGCTAATCCTCCTATACCCTTATTCGCGCTATAGGCCGAAACGGCGACGCACGACCCTATTGCCCTTGCTTTTAAAACCTCTCCTTCTCTGCCCATGACGACTTCTCCGCTTGAAAGATCAATAATACGTTTCACAATTACTTCTTTAAAACCGTTTCTTAACTCTTCAGTTTAGTCGGCGTTAAAATGGGGTTTTCCGCTCAATGAATGAGAATCGTGTTATGAATTGAGAAAAAATCTCCTCGTTCAGCCCTCCTACCTTTCGATATCATATCGCGGCTCCTTCCCCAGCATTTTCAATAATTCGTTGATTTCTTTCTTCAATCCTACCATTTTCAGTTCTCTTCCAACCGTAACTGCCTTAAATTTCTCCAGATCTTCAACCTTTCCAATTAAATCACCGCTCGTTTTCTTAAGCTGTTCTTCGTTCGCCACAAGCTGCTGGTTACTGGCTTTTAACTGCATCTCTTTTATCCGCATATACTCATTAC
>JBDRDG010000103.1:0-4845 GCA_043821045.1 Candidatus Omnitrophota bacterium
CGTTCATCAACAAGCAACACCATGACAGTAAAGACAAAATACATTCGAAAAGTAATATCAGCCGATACCGCATCAGCCATGACATACATAAACTCATCCAACTCATAAGATATATCATAAATTCCTTCTCCCCCTTCCGGCTTTGGCTTAACGTCATCAAATAAAGCGGTCGCCAACTTCACGGCACAGGCCACTAGGATCGGCCGAGCAGAATCAGCTTTAAAATGCCGCTTGCGAAACTCTCGATAGCGGTCAACATCAGAAACCGTAAGTCTGCCGGCGCAAACGTCACGCATATAGGTTCTCCTAGGCTGCGGAATTATTCGGTAGCAGGGACAAACCATTCCGTTTGGTTTTAATATCCGAACAACATTATCTAACACCACATCATGCATAGCATGCTCGTAGGGGAGACTCTCCTTCATCGAAGAATAAGAGCATAACCCCAGTTTATCTCTAACCCGAACCCAGCAACTGACGTTTCTGGCGATAACGAGATTATACTTTTTCTCGCCAACTGCACTTTGAATATTTTCGAAATCAAAAACATCTATCCCCTTAAATTCAATATTGATACCCCAGCGCTTCTTAAATTCGGCTGGACTTAAAATTCGCCGGTGGGTATCACTCACCGGAACAAAGAAGTCACGGTCCCGCTGTGCTGTACGTAACTCTAACAGATCATCATACATACCCCTTTCTCGTAAGGGCTTCTTAATCGAGGCAGCAGGATAGATTCCCCTTTCGGCAAATTCTACTAACCGAGGAAGAACATCCGATATGATCAGGTTAGTTATAAACGAACGACGGTTACGATTGAGATATTCAGCAATGCTCATCGCGACATCATAGCCTTCCTCACCGCTTGCGCTGCCAAAACAAATAACGTTAAACTCCTCCTTTTCACCCAGCTCCGCGATAGCGCGTTCAACAAAATAAATGATTGTCTCACCATCGCGGCCAAAATATGTCTTGGGAAAATTTTCTTTCGTGTCAGTAACTACTTCCCTCCTATCCATTGCCTGCATCAATAGGAATTTGGCAAGGCTTGAAGAAACTGACGCCACATAAAAAGGATCAGAAATCCGGTCCATTAAGTCAATACGCGGATCGCGCCGGTCAAATGTCGCCGCATCATCTATATACAGAACCTTTCCACCTTCCCGCACTAACCCGATTGCCTCTTTATATGCTACACCCCGAAACTCAGAACACATCATCATGTACATATCGAATAAGGGAGCAGCGTCATCTAAAGTAATCCCGCTCGACCCTGTCCAACCTGCGAAGTTGAACAGGGGGTCGTGTTTGTAGGAGTTTTCTGCTTCCAAAGAAGAACTGCTATCTTTACCGGCTTTATCGAAAATATCCTCGACAACATCAAGTATCTTCTCGACTTCTGGCCTATCGGAAAGATCCACTTTATTACGAATAAGTTTCGCAATCATGGCTTTATTATCTAAGCTATCCATACTACTCATCTTATCGAGCAAACGAGGCAAGTAATCCGTTAAACTCCCAACCCTCGAATTTATGCATAAAGTATGAAGAAAACACTTTTCTAAGAAGGGATCGTTTATTCTCTCAAACGCATCAATTAATGCCGCGACTATTTGCGGAGTTAAGGAAAAGATCCTATTTATCGTTAGCAACAGATAGTACACCGTATCCCGCTCATCGGCCTTGTTTAAAGTCCGGGCTATAACTTTACTGTCGATCGGACGAAAAACATCTTTAAATTTGGTTAAAACAAGAGTCATTCTCCAGTCCTCAAACGTGGGTTTGGCCAACGTTATCTCACTAACATAATGCCTCTCTTTCCCTATTTTAGATAAGGCATACGAACCGGCTTTCAGCACGTAACGGGAATTCGTATTATCCATAAGCTCTAAGATCAAAGGTACATACTCGTGTGCTTCTTTTGCGCCGATAGATCCCAGATAAAACAAAACGTTGCCAGTTATACACTCTTCGTGGCCAATACCAAAACCTTTTACTATATGTGGAGAAAAATCCTTCTCCAAAGAGGGCCTAGAGCGAATAAGCCACCGGACAAAGTGCTTCTTAAAAGAAGCAGCTAAAGGGCCTATGTGAGTCATACAATTCACTACTTCTTCTATGTCAGGCTGAAAGATTCGCAGAACTCTCAAGCATTCGCGTACTAACGGCAGTAACGAAACTGCCGGGGGCCCGATTGCATCAATAATTCCTACCACATCCATAAACGACCGTTTAAAGTCATATCCTGGTTCTTTTCCATAAGTAACAAACCGTTCTAAATCTTTCCTTAAGACATCAATAACTTCCTTTGACCCTACGCCTGTCTTCTCTAATATCCTGTTAGCCGCGCCCTCTAAGTTTTTAACACATTTGTCATAGTCTTCATATGTCTTATGGTCAAAGACACAATGAAGACCCGGTATTTTTTCCCTAATTTCTTTCTTTATCGCAACAGCAAAAGGAACAGCTTCACGGGCATCCGCGCCAAAACATCCGATAAAAAATAATAGCGCTTCACGCAAAAACACTTCTTTTGCATCTTTAAGGATACGACAAAGATGTGGGATAGCGAAACGACCTAACGAACTATATTTCTCAAACAATACCATAACACCTTCATCAATATGCGATACAGACCCTCCTATTTTTCTATACCTTTTAACCAACCTCCTTAACTCTAACAAAGCTTCTGCTAAGTTTTGTCTGTTAGAAGACATGTACCTTCTTGCTGCCGGTTTACTTTGAATAGACCCTGTCCCGGCAATACCGCGTGATTCAAGATAAGCGTAACTTTCCGGATATATGGGCTGGTCTTCTAATGCAATTCCGTAATCCCAATCTACGCATAACTTTTCGACAGCAACGTTGTAATCATTGTTTGAAGGGACACAGTAGGGATGCGTCGGCGGATCAAACGAATCGCGTTTGCCGCCCGTCTGGTTCCAAAGGGCAAAGAACTGTTTACGCAGCGATTCTATTTCATCAAAACTATTTAGAACAGCCATGCGCGGCTCGCCGTTTAAAACTCGTAACACGCCAGGGTTAGCCGCGTCGGAACAGGGATAGAGCCCGCCATAAGGCCCGACAGTTACTTTCCGGCCTATACGAGCCATCCAACAATGCCGCGGCGTTATAATATCCTGTTTGGCGACCCCCAGTTTCCAAGCGTACCAGTCAACAACAAAAACGTCTTCTAAGGCAACATGCATTCTACCGTAAGTACCACCCTGTCGCTCTGTCATAATTCCATCGACAATCTGCATAAGGCCAGTTGCAGTCGCTTGGAAGGCGCTTTTAGAAGCGTCGCTTTCCGATAAAGCTTTGATGTCACAAAAATCCAGCCCGTAACCTGCAGCAAATTTAACAAAATCGGAAACTTCATCCCCTTGGCAGTTACGTGACACAATACAACTGACACCCAACTTAATCCCCGCGTCAAGTTCATCGCGTATCCTCACTAAATCGCTTAACACTTCCCAAATCATGGAAAACTTTTCTTGCGGCCGCCCCTTATAGTAACTCCAGTCTCCAGCGTTTGATGCGTCCATGCTTACACGCAATCGGTTTAAACAGTTAACAAGCACAGCTCGATCCTCTTCTGATAAACCAATTAACCCTATCCCATTAGTATACAAAGCGATATTTATGTCTTGAGACTTTTCTCTAACATACTTAATCGCCGCGACAAGGAACTTACATACGAAAGGTTCGCCGCCACCGGCAAAAGTGATACGCTCAACACCCATATCAACGAACAAATCAACGAGCATCTTAACTCTATCCAAAGACAACGGTTCACCCACCCGCTCATACTTAACAAAATTCCGGTTCTGGTCAACATTAGGACACCCTAAACAACGGGCGTTACATCCCCTAGCAAGATGGAATTCAACCGCAAACGGAACAACATCAGACTCTCGTTTCTTAGAAAAAACCGTCTCTAACTTCTGGCGCATAATCAACTGCTCTTTTATATACCCGACCAACCGCTGCGATACTGAATCATAAATAAACATATCCTGTATTATCCTAAGCCGCTGTATAATCCGATAGTTTTCCAGCAGTTCGTAATAACTCATGATTGTTCTATCGAGCATATTATGGACATCTCTGCTTGAAACAGTCGGGTTAAGGAAATAGATACGGCAAATCCTAATGATCCTAACCACTCTTTCAGGATTATTTTTAGCATCGCAAAAAACCCGCTGTAATATTAACAACCGTTCACGCTCTTCCTCAAACGAAATCCTTTCGTCACTTTTTGTGTCAAGCGAAACTATATTTTTCTGTAAAGAAGATAGTTCACGCTCAATTACCTTAGATTCCTGTTCGAGCATCGACACAAACAGGCTTACTGTCTTATCAACCAGATCATCACGTAACAAATAAGGCAGGAAGTTCCACCTCGCCTGCCACTGATCTTCCCAGCTTAAACGACCATAAGCATCGAGCTGTTTTTGAACCTGAACCGCATCAACAACCCGTTGCCTGCCACCTTGCACTGAAGAGCTACCCGCTGCGCGGGCTACAAGGTCAAAACCACTCCCTTGAACTTTTTGCCTATCGCATAGGCTATTCGCTAATCCTAATAAATAATCGTTAAAGCGGTTTATCTGTAAACAGTGTTTGCAGCGTATATTACACATACCCGGCCCAACGACCAAAATCCCCGGCATATAAAAGTCTGAGTGGTAAACGACCGAAGACGAACCGGTTTTCCTGCGTCTATCTTCCTGAAGCCTGGCTACTGACTCTCGCCGCCGGTTTATAAAAGCAATGTACTGTTTTACCTTTAAATCTCTCACGTCAAGATCAATAAACCCTGTCATTGAATATTGACGCAAC
>JBDRDG010000104.1:0-5322 GCA_043821045.1 Candidatus Omnitrophota bacterium
TATGCATAATGTGTATTTACTAAACGCTAGACGCTAATTATTCTATACGCTATCCGCTATACGCTATACGCTATTTAATATACGCTATCAAACCAATCATTATACCAAATCTTTTTACCAATCAAACTGAAATTTTAATAAACCATGGAAAATTCTATCATTAGAATCTTTTTACCGGAAACGGATGAGGTTCTAATTATCTGGAAGGTTAAAGTTAAAGACAAGCCGCTTAAACCATACGGCAGATAGCAGTTGAATTTAAAATCGGCAAGGCATTAAGATTTAGGAACCGCCGTCTGGCGCGGTTTCATCGATACTCAAAAGCTGGGCCATACGCGCCTTATCGCCTTCGCTCATATCCAGCAACTTCATGCCCAAATCATAGTGACGGCTGCCGTTGGTGCTAAAATAAGCAGACTCTTTCTGCCATGCGAACTTTCCTTTGGCTTTTATCGAACTGCTGATTCCCGGCAAATAAATATCTAGCAGAAATACCGCGTCGGTATCAACCATCTCAGGAACAATAATACAAATGCCATCTATGCTGATATCTTTTATAAAAGTCGTCTTCTTAGAAGAATTGTTGTCATCAGCACGACGGTATTCTACTACCGCCCCCTTAATCCGACGTGATTTTCTTCTTTCTTGTTGAAAGTCCATCACTCTTAATTTATTCTATTAATCTATTACTGTCAAGAAAAATATCGCCCTCTCCTAGACCCATATTACCATAGAAGCATCGGTTATTTTTTCCCTTAACCTTGTGTTTTTTTCTCGATCTTAGCCCAACTGTCGCGCAAAGAAACCGCGCGGTTAAAAACAAGTTTTTCATCGCAAGAATCGACTTTATCGAGACAAAAATAACCGTGACGTTCGAACTGATACAACGCCCCCTTTAAAGCCTCTTTTAAGCTCACCTCAGCCATACATCCTTGTAAAACCTCTAAGGATTTCGGATTAATGTTAGATTTATAATCAAAGCCATCGACGTTATCATCGGGATCGCGTTTCGTAAAAAGATGGTCGTATAACCGCACATCAATAGGCAGGGCATTATCGGCACAAACCCAATGTAAAGTGGCTTTAACCTTGCGGCCGCAAGGCGCGTCACCCCCCTTTGTTGCCGGGTCATACCTGCAGCGCAACTCTATAACTTCACCGCTGGCCTTATCCTTAACCACATCAACACAGGTAATAAAATAGGCGTAACGCAGACGCACTTCACGGCCTAATGATAAACGATAGAATTTCTTAGGCGGTTCTTCGCGAAAATCTTCCTGTTCAATATACAAAACTCGCGAAAAAGGAACCCGCCGCGTGCCCATACTGGAATCTTCCGGGTTATTAACCGCCTCTATCTCCTCTGTTTTATCTTCGGGATAATTATCAATCACCACGCGTAAGGGTCGTAATACAACCATGACCCGCGGCGCTTTCTTATTTAAATCTTCCCGCAGGCTGTTCTCAAGCACGACAATATCAACGATACTGTTAAACTTCGCCACTCCTATCCGTTCACAAAAATTCCTGATTGCATCCGGCGTATAGCCGCGCCGCCGCAAGCCCGATAATGTAGGCATGCGCGGATCATCCCAGCCGTTAACATATTTGTTTTCCACCAGCTCGCGTAATCTCCGTTTGCTCAAAACTGTATGGCTTAAGTTAAGGCGGGCAAACTCGATTTGCTGAGGATGATGGACGCCTAACTCATCAAGTATCCAATCGTACAAAGGGCGGTTATTTTCAAACTCTAAGGTACAGATAGAGTGGGTAATCCCTTCAAGAGAATCGCACAGACAGTGGGCAAAATCATACATGGGGTAAATACACCACTTATCACCGCTCCGGTGGTGGCTGACACGCCTTATGCGGTATAAGGTTGGATCGCGCATATTCATATTTGGCGATACCATGTCAATTTTCGCCCGTAAGACGCGCGAACCGTCAGCAAATTCACCCGCCCTCATCCGCCGGAAAAAATCTAGATTCTCTTCGACAGAACGGCCACGGTAAGGGCTGTCCTTACCGGTTTGGGTCAAAGTTCCCCTGAATTCCCTTATCTCGTCCGGCGTTAAATCGCAGACATAGGCTTTATTCTTTTTAATCAGCTGGACAGCGCAATCATGCAAATATTCAAAATAATCGGAAGCGTAAAACAAACGGCTGCCCCAGTCAAAACCAAACCAGCGAACATCTTCCTTAATTGAATCGACATATTCAACATCTTCCTTGACCGGATTGGTATCATCAAAACGCAGATTGCAGAATCCTCTGTAATCAGAAGCTATGCCGAAGTTAAGACAGATAGATTTAGCGTGGCCGATATGCAGGTAGCCGTTGGGTTCCGGCGGGAAACGCGTATGGACCCTCCCCTTGTTTTTCTTGGCCTTGATATCACGCTCAATAATATCCCTGACAAAATTTGAACTGCTCGGCGCTTCTTTCATAACTTATTCCCCCGACTATTATATACCATCCCAAGGTCTTTTCAATCTCTTTATGAACCAAAATCGTTGAAATATATATTTAATTTCGCATGATATAACAGAGTATATTGTAAACACAAAATGTTTATCTAGGTATAAAAATATATAAATACTTTATCTTTTTCTTCTTGACAAATCCACCTAACTCCTTTATAGTTTTCTAGTAGAGTTTTTACGGATATGTCCAAGGTGGGTAAGGGAATAAGAGTTTAAAAGGAGGTGGTTTATGTTTAAACGGTTTTTTCTCACAAACAAGGTGTTTTTTATCTTTGTTTTATGTTCGGCTCTTATACTAAGCTTAGCAACTACTGACGCTTTCGCCGCTAAACCAAAAAAGAAGATCTTTATCGTGCTCTTCCACTCCGAGCAGGACTCGGAAAGGTCATTTAAAGAAGTAATGAACGAACACTTCGATGTTGACTGGACAATGGAAAGCCCCAACCGCGACAAAGCGAAGGTAAAAGAGATAATGGAAAGAATTCCCGCCGATACCGACCTAGTCTATTGTTACGGTACTACCGTAGGTAAAATGGCAAGAGAGATAATCGTTGAAAAACGCGGCATGACCGCGGTATACTGTAACAGTTTTGACCCTGTAGGCGCGGGAATTTCTGATAGCTGGGACAGGGCAGGCGCAAGAATAGTCGGCGGCACGATTAAGGTTCCCGCTGAGGTTCAGCTCAATATTGTAAAAAAATTGGGCAATTATAAAAGAATCGCTGTCGTCTATAACCCCAATGAAACTAACGGCCGCATCGGCTTCGAAGAAATCGATGCCATCAAGGGCCAATACGGTTATGAAATAATCCCCATTGCCTATCTCGGGCCGGATGACGTTGGCAAGATGAAAAACGAACTACAAAAATCAAAGGCTGAATTAGTAATCCTAACTTCCAGCTCTTCAATAATGACGAAACCAACCGCTGTCACTGAAGCGCTAATTGAAATGAAACTGCCCACGGTAAGCCCCAGCGTGCAATTCGCCAAAGACGGCGCCCTTATATCGCTCGGCGTAAGTTACGGTAAATTAGGCAGAAGAGTGGGTGAAGAATCGGTTAAAATCCTAAACGGCGCTGACCCTACAAATATGCCGGTAATTCAAGTCGATAAATTCGATATGCTCGTAAACTTAGTGACGGCTGACAAAATAGGCATAAGCATTCCTTTAAGCATTTTACGGACAGCATCAGAGATTATACGAGAATAATATAACAACACGTAAGGAAGGTGTTTAAAAATGTTTGAATCTTTGGGATTAAAAGGTAAGATTTTTTTTATCCTTTTGCTTTCTTTAACTATGATATTGTTTCTTAGTGTTAACTCATCTTTCGCTAAAGAAAAGAAAAACATTACAATAGTCCTTTTTCACACGGAACAGCCCTCCGAGAAAAGTTTTAAGGAAGTTGTGGGAGAAGCCTACGACGTAAACTGGACTATAACAAGCCCCAACCGCAGCAAAGAAAAGTTAGAAGAAATAATGCAGGCGATTGATCCGGCGACGACGGATCTCGTCTATACCTATGGAACTACCGTAGGACAGTTCGGCAGAAGGATTCTCGTCCCAAAAGGGATACCGGTAGTCTCCTGCCTGCCATGGGACCCGGTAGGCGCAGGTATTATTGATAGCTGGGAAAACTCTGGCGCAAAGATTACGGCCTCGAGTATAAACGTACCTTCAGAAGCCCAGCTTAACACTTTAAAGGAAGTAATAAACTTCAAACGCTTAGGTGTAGTTTATAATCCCAACGAATCTAACGGGAACATTTCCTTAGAAGAGGCGGAAAGATTGGAAGGCAAACTCGGCTTTACAATAATCCCCATAACTTTTAAGGGACCGGAAGACATTGGAAAGATGAAAGATGAACTGGTAAAAAACAACGCTGACGCCGCATATCTTACCGCCTGTTCATCAATAATCGTGGAGCCAAAAGATCTAGCGGAAGCGCTTATCGAATTAAAAATGCCGGCGATTGCCGCCTTGGGAAAAAACGCTAAAGAAGGCGCCTTGTTAGGATTAACCGCTGATTACGGAAAAGTCGGCGCTACCGCCGGAAGGTTAGCGATCCGAATCTTGCGCGGCGAAGACCCGGCAAAAATGGGCGGTGCTAAACAGGAAAAGTTTGAGTTAACCGTTAACTTAAAAAGCGCGAACCGCATGGGAATAATAATACCGGTGAAACTTCTTAAGATGGCATCAGAGATTATAAAAGACTGATCATAATTATATATTCGCTAATAAAAAAGGGACATGATAAATCGTGTCCCTTTTTTATTTATCAGCGGATATATACACCTTGTCATTGTAACGCACGGGAGAAATCACTTTAATGCCGACTTCTATTCCGGCTTTAGCGCGGGAAATGTTTTCGCGGTTAACTTGCATTGACCTGACCGATTGGGTAAAATCACCCTGAGCGCCTTTTATCTGTATTTTATCACCTATCTTTAGCGGCGCGCTAAGTTTAATTACTCCCACTGAAATCTTGTCAAAATAATGAGAGACAACGCCGATTTCTTTCTCTTCAAGTTTTTTGTTTACTTGTTGCTTTGACTTACCCGGTTTATTTGTAGCAACGGCCTCGCGTCGGGCCTTTTTTGCTTCCTTAAACGGCAGCTTCTTGGTTATGTTCCTTATTGGTTTTCTTTGTTCCTTTTTGAGTGTTTCCCGGCCCCTCGCTTTTTTCTTAGCCGGCCGCCTCAATGTCCGTTTAGGTATACGCTTCTTAGTTTTAGGTTTAGATTTCTTTGGCGCCTTATCAGTAACCTTCTTTTTGCTTTTTACTCTTATCTTCTTAGGCGGTTTGATTGAATATTTCTTCGCGGTTTTCTTACGTGA
>JBDRDG010000105.1:0-18854 GCA_043821045.1 Candidatus Omnitrophota bacterium
AATCACTTCGTTTACCAATTAAAAAAGGGTGAACTGTTGTTTCTTTTCTTTTTTCTCTCGATCGAAGATATCAATAACCCCGTATTCACCATCATAGCCGGGAGCGACTTTTATCTGTTTATCTCTCACTCTCTTTATACCCTCAGCGATGCGCAATGGCAACTTGGAAAACAGCTCTTTCTCTTCGACATTAATCAAGAGGTCTAACTCCGAACCGAACTCGTTAATCAACGCCAAATATTCTTTTTCTACCGCTTTGCTTTTTTTATCCACGCCTTTTACTGCCGCCACTATTTCGTCCAAAGGGACTAAGCTTTTATACCCCACCGCATTAAGGGGGATAAATCCCTGCGGCCGGTCAGCCAGTTCATCTACCCGATTTAGCACGCCTCTTGTTAAAGCTTTACCGCAGGAAGGGCAAATCCCCTTATGTTTCTTTGTCTCTTCGGGGTGAAACCGCTGCTTACAATTCCTATGGCCGTCGTAATGGTACTTGCCCTCTTCGGGAAAAAATTCAATAGTATATAAAAATTTGCTGCTGTCTTTCTTTTCCAACACCTCTTTTATCTGCCAGTAATCCCGGTCACAGTTAAACACATTCGCTTCCCTTCCCAGGCGCTGGGGAGAGTGGGCGTCGGAATTGGACACTAAGCTGTACCGATCCAAACTGGATAATCGCCAGTTCATCGCCGGATCGCTGGATAACCCGGTCTCAAGGGCGGTTATACGTTCGGCATATTTTCCGAAAGCCTGTTCTAAAGAATCGAATCCGGAATTTGATCCGAACACGCTAAACCACGGCGTCCATATGTGCGCCGGTATAAGCATGATTTCATCGGATATTTTGAACAGTTCTTGCGCCAGCTGTTTACAGCTCATACCAAAAATCGGCCGCCCGTCGGAAGATAAATTCCCGTGGCGGCTTAACATAACATTTACTTCATGCGCCAATTTAAAAGAAGGGACTAAAATAATATTGTGCACCCGATAAACTTTGTTACCCTGAGAAAAAATACTGGATATTTCAACTGATAAAATAAAATGTATACCCTTATAAACCGATAACCCCTTTTTCTCTAAAGGCTCCAAATGCCGTTTGAGCTCCTCAAGCCACAAATGATGGGTGAAATCCCCCGTGCCTAAAACAGATATGCCTTTATGGCGTGCCCAATCGGCCAGATGGACAACATCCATGTTTTTTGATGTCGCGCGCGAATATTTAGAGTGGATATGAAAATCGGCTACAAAAGACATTCTATAACATATCTTTGAATCTCGCCCGGCGGCGTTCCGCCCGGCACTTATAAATATACCGAATAATCTTATTCTTTTCCGCTATAGGCGTATTTTTAAAAACGATCCGGGTAGTAAACTTCATCCCTTTGGTCCTATCGGTAACATACCACTCGGCTTTGCTGCTTAATACTTCGCCGCAGACAGTTAAGGGACCGAGAGGCTGATCGATATCAATCGTCACCTCTTTGCCCGGGCGGACAAATTCATCGCCTACCATTTTAATACCGCTGCTGCTTATATCGAGTATAACCGCCCCGGATTCTTTTTGGTCTCTTAGAATTTTGTGCGTGTAGCGGCACTCGATGTAGTCACTTAACCGAAAACCCGCTCTTTTTTCTTCCATACCCTCTTTCTAATACATCGCTCTCTTTTTACCTAGACCGCTATTTATCAAAACTGTTTGTCCTCGCGATGAGAACCTATCCGAACCCTGTCTCTCTTATATTAATCTTTTTCCTGTCGCCGCTCAAAAACTATCTCGCCGCGATAAATCGTATAATCAACAAGCCCGTCTATGGTATAACCCAAGAAAGGCGTGTTCTTCGATTTAGACACAAAACTCTCCTCTTGTACCTGCCATTTCTTTTCTAAATCGACAATAACGATGTCGGCCAGCAACCCTTCTTTTATTTGCCCGCGGTCATTTATGGCGACGATCTTAGCCGGGTTAAAGGAAAGTTTTTCCACCAGACCGCTTAGGCTTAGTATGTCGCCACGAACCAGATAGGTATAGCTCAAAGAAAAAGCTAATTCCAGCCCGATAAAGCCAAAGGGAGCATCTTCAAAAGGAATCTCTTTCTCCGCCGCTGAGTGGGGAGCGTGATCCGTGGCTATACAGTCAATAACTCCATCCTTTAAAGCCTTCTTGATTGCTTCGACATCTTCTTTGCTTCCCAAGGGGGGGTTGACTTTGAAATTAGCGTTGAAGCGACTTTTTTCCACATCATCGACGTTAAGAATAAAATAATGCGGCGCTGTTTCACAGCTCAAAAGAGGAAAGGTTTCTTTCGCATGGCGAATAATCGCAACGCTCTCGGCGCAGCTTATATGGGCAAGGTGCAGGCGGGCGTTAACGTATTTTGCCAGATCTATGTCGCGATGCACGCATATGCTTTCGCTGATCGCCGGAATCGGGCCTATGCCGTACTTGGATGAAACAACACTCTCTCTCATCGCGCCGCCACAGGAAAGATTTTTGTCTTCACAATGGGAAGTAATCAAAATATCGACCATTTTCGCGTATTCCAAAGCCCGTTTAAGAAGAGAAGCGTCATCTATTGATAAACCGTCATCGCTTAACGACAAACAACCGGCCCGTTTTAAAGCGGCAAATTCGGTTAATTCTTTCCCTTCTCTCTCCCGCGTTATCGCTCCTACCGGCCGAATATCGGCGATTTTTATCTTTTGGCCCTCTTCAACGACCCATTTAGCCAAACCTTCGCTGTCGATACAAGGCGTTGTATTGGGCATTGTGAAAATCGTGGTAAAACCGCCCTTAGCGGCGGCCTTACTCCCGCTCTCAAAATCTTCTTCGTCTTCTCTTCCCGGTTTGCGTAAATGCACGTGTAAATCAATAAAGCCCGGCATGATAAATTTTCCTTGGGCGTCTATCTCTTTATCAACACTTTCCTTTATATTATCTCCCACTTTTACAATTCTGCCGCCGGAAACCAATACGTCGGCGGCGAAAGCCCCATCGTGATTAACAACTGTCCCTTTTTTTATTAAAATCTTCATTGTTCTTTTTTCTGTGTCCCGACTAAATACAATACGGCCATTCTAACCGCCAGGCCGTTTTCTACCTGCCGTAAAATCAGAGGATGAACTTTTTCTTTCAGCGCCGAGTTTATTTCCACGTCCCAATTGATCGGCCCCGGATGCATAATCGTACAGTCCTTGCCGGCTCGCTCGAAGCGCTCCTCGCTAAGAGAAAACCGCTCTACATACTCCCTGATTGTGGGGAAAAACGACTGTTTCTGCCGTTCGCTCTGAATCCGCAGCATAATAATAACGTCGACCCCTTCTATGGCTTGATCTAAATCATAATAAACCTCTACCCCCAGCTTCTCAAATTCATAAGGTATCAATGTTGACGGCCCGCAGACGCGGACTTGACAATCAAACTTCTGAAAGCCGAAAATATTCGAACGGGCGACACGCGAATGTAATATATCGCCGACGATAAGAACCTTTAAGTTTTCCAATCTCTTTTTCTCTTCTTTCACGGTAAACATATCGAGTAAAGCCTGGGTAGGATGCTCATTTTTCCCATCACCAGCATTAACTATTCCGGCATGGGTATATCTTAGAAGAGAGTATAGGGAGGCGCTTTTCCCTATACGAACAATAAAAATATCGGGGTGGTACGCCTCTAAATTCTTTATTGTATCAACAATACTTTCTCCCTTAATCAGGCTGCTGCCGGAAGAAGAAAAGTTCAAAACGTCAGCGCTAAGCCTCTTTGCCGCCAACTCAAACGACGTGCGTGTCCGCGTGGAATTTTCAAAAAACAGATTAATTACCGTCTTACCGCGAAGCGCCGGTGTTTTCTTTACCTCTCTTTGAGAAATTTCTTTAAAATTTTGGGCTAGGTCAAAAACAGTCTCTATTTCCTGCCGGGTTAAATCCTTTAAGGAAAGTATGTGTTTTCTTATCCAGTTATCCATAAAGTTAATCGTTCACTTCTAAAAGGACTACCTCATCGTTCTTGTCTATTTCCTTCAACCGCACTTCCACCAGATCTGTCTTGCTGGTAGGAATATTCTTACCGACAAAATCGGCTCTTATCGGCAGCTCTCTGTGTCCCCGGTCAATCAACACTAAAAGTTCAACCCCCCGGGGCCGGCCAAAATCCATTATTTCATCTAAAGCCGCCCGGATGGTACGGCCGGTAAAAAGAACATCGTCGATTAAAATAACTACTTTGCCGTTGATATCATTGTTTATTTTTGTCTCTTTTACCAGCGGGCTCCTGGCGATCGCCGTAAGGTCGTCGCGGTAAAGAGTGATATCTAATATCCCCAAAGGAACATCGACATTATCGACCTCTTTAATGATTTTTTTGATTCGCTGCGCAAGGTAAACTCCCCGCGTCTGAATCCCCAAAATGATAAGCTCGCGGGGGTCGGGAGTTTTTTCTAAAACCTGATGGGCAAGACGATAAAGGATTCGTTTTACATCGCCTTCGGCAAGGAATTTTGTCTTTTCTATAAATCTGCTCATAAAAAAACCCACCGCTTGGGTGGGTATCTGTTTTTTATTTGCCTCTCCATCTTTTTTCCTTACTGGCCTCGCCGGACCAGCTTAAAGGTTTATTAAATATACCTTAAAATAGTTTTTCTGTCAAGACCAAATTATCTCTTGGAGTTTTACCAAAATTTCTGGCCGGCACCCTCTCGTAAATGCAAAAGAAAACCCAAAAGGTAAAATGACAAAGCAAACTTCAAAATTTTCAAAAAACCTCAATATTTTCAGTCTATTTTTAGAAATACGGCTAAACATCCTTATCTGATTTAAAGATTTTTGCATTTGAATATGTCATTCTGATCTTTAATTTTTGATATTTAATTCCCCTGTCTTCTAATGATCCGGATTGTTAGATAACTTTACTCCTTATTTTTGGGTAATATCCAGCAAATTATCTGTCTGTTAAACCAGAATAAAAATGTCCGGCAATTTACGACACACCGCCTTTAAACTAATCCTTTTCGCGATTATCAATAACGATTACGAACTCCCCCTTAATCGCCGCTTCTCGATTAAGCTGTTGAATTATCTCGTCTGCCCCGCCGCGATAAACGTTCTCATATTTTTTTGTCATCTCTTTTGCTACCGCTATCGGCCTCTCGGGGAAAACCCTCTTTATATCCTCTAAGGCAGAAATTATCCTGTGGCGCGACTCAAAAAAAATAAGCGTTGCTTGTACCTTTGCCTGCTCGCCCAATTCTCTTCTCCGCCTGTTTTTCTTGGAAGACAAAAATCCATAGAAGAAAAATCTGTCGGTAGGCAAACCGCTTAAAATAAGCGCGTTAATTATCGCCGTCGGCCCAGGGATAGCGGTAAAAGGAATTTTTTCCCGCCGGCACTCCCTGAGGAGAAAAAAACCGGGATCGGAAATACCCGGCGTTCCCGCTTCGGAAATAAGAGCTATGTCTTTGTTTTCCTTTAGCAAAGGGATGATTCTTTTTGTCCTTATTTTTTTATTGTGATCGTGAAAACTTATAACCGGCTTTTTAATCGCGTACCGGCAAAAAATAATTTTTGCCTTGCGTGTGTCTTCGGCTAAGATTAAATCCGCCGCGCGCAATGTTTTTACCGCACGAATTGTTATGTCTTCTAAATTGCCGATCGGCGTCGCTATAACATACAACATCTTCTCTGTTTCTTTTTCTCTCCGGTCTTTTTGCGCCTATCTATAAAATACTCGCTAAAACATCAAAGGTACTTTTCGTCCCTGCTTTCACATTATTCAACGGTTACTGATTTCGCTAGATTTCTCGGCTGGTCAATTTCACACTTTAAATTTTTCGCCACAAAATAGGCAAAAAGCTGTAAAGGGAGCGCGACTAAAAGGGGGGTTATCTCGGGAAATTTGCTCCTCGGCACAGTAATTACGTAATCGGCCAAAGCGGTTGCTTCTTTGTCTCCACAATTAACGACGGCAAGAATTTTCCCTTTCCTTGCTTTTATCTCCTGCATATTGGAGATCATTTTAGAGTAAAGTTTATCTTGGGGGACGAGACAAACCACGGCGCGGTATTCATCAATAAGGGCTATCGGACCGTGTTTCATCTCTCCGGCGGGATAGCCTTCGGCAGGAATATAAGATATCTCTTTTAATTTTAAAGCCCCTTCCATGGCTGAAGGATAATTTATTCCCCTTCCCAAAAAAAGGAAACAGCCGAACTGCGAGAATTTCGCCGAAATTTTTTTTATTTTCTTTGCCTTTTGCAAAATGTCTCTTTGATATTCAGGAACTTTCTTCATCTCCGCCAAATACTCGGCAAGAAAACGGCCGGATATAACTTTGCGCCTTCGCGCAATATATAGCGCCAAAAGAATCAAGGAAAAAACCTGGGCGGTATAGGCTTTTGTGGAAGCTACGCCGATTTCCGGGCCGGCAAGCGTATGAATTATTCCGTTGCTTTCTTTAACAAGGGTTGATCCCAACACATTGCAGACACCGATGACTTTAATTTTTTTCTTCCGCGCTTCCCTTACCGCCGCTAAGGTATCTGCGGTTTCGCCCGACTGGGAAATTGCTACCACTAAGTCCCGTTTAGATAAATTAAGGGCGCGATAGCGCGCTTCACTGGATACCTCTAACTCAACATCTATTCGGCAATGCCTCTCTAAAAAATACTTAGCGACATAACCGGCGTGATAGGCTGTTCCGCAGGCAAAGATAAAGATTTTCTCCAGTTTCTGCAAAAATGAATCTTCCACTCCTAACCCTTTAAAATGTATCCCTTTTTTATTCACATAAACAGCGGCGATATCGGATATCACTTTTGGCTGTTCATAAATTTCTTTCAACATAAAGTGGCCGTAACCTTTTTTGCTTGAGGCGGCGGCAGAGACACGAACAACTTCTTTTTTCGCCTTCACCGCTTTGCCTTGAAAAGTAAACAGGCCGAATCCGTCAAATCGAGCCTCTCCCACCACCGCGTCATCTACGGTAATGACATTCTTGGTAATCGGCACGATTGCCAGCATATCCGAAGCCAAAACGAATCCCTTGTCAGCCAAGCCGATTACCAAAGGAGAGTGCTTCTTCGCGAAAAAAAGTTTTTTCTCCTCCTTGTGGAATAAAACCGTGGCAAAACTGCCCTCTAAGAGAGCAACGGTTTCTAATAAGGCTTTGACCATTGAGTGTTTCGCCCGGAAATGCTCGAGTAAATGGACAATCACTTCCGTGTCTGTTTGAGAAGCAAACACGTGTCCCTTTTTTACTAAATACTCTTTTAGGCTCTGGTGATTCTCGATGATACCGTTATGTACGAGGAAAATATTTTTTGAACAGTCGTAATGGGGATGAGCGTTTACAACCGAAGGGATTCCGTGGGTTGCCCAGCGCGTGTGAGCGATACCCAGAGAAAAGGGAATTTGCTTTAACTGGCCTTTAAGGTCATTTATCTTACCTCTTATCTTTTTGAGAAAAACGCCTTGGTCGGTTTGGACGGCTACGCCGCAGGAATCGTACCCGCGATATTCCAGCCGCTTTAACCCGTCGATTAAAAAACCGACGTTTTTACTTTCGCCTATATATCCGATTATTCCGCACATACAACTAAAATCCGCCGATCACAGGGAAAATCACAAAACATTTTATTATCGCCCGGCTAAACACTGTCGGGACAGTTGGGCGGCAATTTCTTCTCCTCCGGCGAAAAATATTGAGCTACCTTACGACTGGTAAAATAAAAACCCATCATTCCCGGATAAACTATCTGGATAAAGAGCCTGTGGATCAGCGAAGGGCTAATTAACGCCGCCATAAAAATAAATGCTGTCCAAACAAAGGAAAAATAAACCGTGCCTTTACGGGCCCACTCTTTTTTAAACAGAAGGCCGACGCCGCTGATTATAAACCAAAGCGCGACAAAACTATTAACAATGACCGCGGTCTTAAACTGAGCATAATTCATCGGCATAAAAAACCCCTTTTCTTCTATTAACTTTTTTATCTCATCAAAATTGTCAACGGTTACAGTGAAATATGATAATAGGAAAATTAATAAAAATAACCCTCCCACCACAAAACAATTCAAGCGCGCAAAAATCAAAACGCCAAGCGGCGGATTCTTATTCTCCATATTAAATGTTTTAAACCTCTCTTATTAGCGTATAGCGGATAGCGTACAGTTTAATAATAGAAGCGGATTTACGCGGAACTATACGCGGATAAACGCGGAATTCCTCTAAACGCTATATATGTTTTAGGCTTACGCCTTATCGCTAGCTTCCTTCAGCCGCTGCCTTTTACTTGACTTATAAAACATGCGGCCCCAGCCGGATTTGCCAGCAATCTCCGGCGCTCTGCGCCGGAGAGCCCGAATGGGCCTATTGCTACCAAATAATGTTTTAGGCTCACTTTTTATCGTTACCTTCCTTCAGCCGCTCCCTTTTACTTGACTTATAAAACATGCGACCCCAGCCGGATTTGAACCGGCGCCGTCGCCGTGAAAGGGCGATGTCCTGAGCCGGACTAGACGATGGGGTCGTTATTATTAAATCTTTTGGAAGTCTTTTATTTTAAATTGTAACTGGGATTTGTCAATAGATTTAATCATTGGATCGAGGGATATCGGGAGGCCCTTTCTTCTTCTCCTACTCTTCCGGCAAGATGCGCGCTATGGTCGAAAGCCTGTCGTTCTTTTCTAGATTTATTACCTTTACTCCTTGGGTGGAACGTCCGGACACTCTAATATCGCGCACGTGGATACGAATCAAAATACCTTTTTGCGTTATACACATTACTTCATCGTCTCCTTTGACTAAAATCAGACCGCGCACATTTCCTATCTTAGGAGACTTCTTTATGTTAATCACCCCCTTGCCGCTTCTCGATTGGACACGATAATCTTTTATGTGCGTCCTTTTAGCGAATCCATTTTCTGTGGCCGTAAGGAGGAAGACATCTTCTTTCTTAATTGTGGTTTGAATAAGAACCATCCCAAGAAGGATATCGTCTTTAGCTAACCTTATGCCGCGCACTCCTTGCGACTGCCTGCCTGTTGAACGAATTTCTTTCACTTGAAACCGTATGGAAAAGCCTTTTTGCGTCGCTAAAATAGCTTCGTCTTTTTCCTCGCATATCTGGGCCCCAATAAGCCTGTCGCCCTTTGCTAAAGTTACCGCCAAGATGCCGCTTCTTCGCGCGTTGGCAAACAGATCAAGAGACGCCCTTTTAACCATTCCTCTCTGTGTAGCCATAAAGATGAACGATTGGGGGGTAAACTCACTTATTGATAAAACAGTGGTTATCTGAACATTGCTGTTTAGGTTTAACAAATTAACTATCGCCCTTCCTTTGGCAACGCGCGAACCCTGCGGCACCTCATAGGTTTTTACCGGATACACCCTTCCTTCATCGGTAAAAATGAGGAGAGTATCTTTGCTTGAGGGTATAAACAAATGTTCAACAAAATCCTCATCAGCCGTGCCCATGGCCGTTACCCCCCGGCCGCCGCGGCGCTGTTGCCGATAGCTACTCAATGGCAGGCGCTTAATATACCCCGTCTTGCTTATTGTAATCACCATGTCTTCTTCCACGATCAAATCTTCTATCTCAATCTCTTCCTTTTGGGCGACAATTTCCGTCCTTCTTGCGTCAGCAAACTTTTCCTTTAACTCTTTCAGCTCCTCTTTTATTAATCCTTCCTGTTTTTTCTCGGAAGCAAGGATCGACTTTAAATACTCTATCTTTTTCAACAGCTCCAAATATTCGTCTTCGATTTTTTTCCTTTCCAAAGCGCAAAGCCGCTGCAGCTGCATCTCTAAAATCGCCTGGGTCTGGACATCGGAAAGCTTAAACTTTTTCATAATAGAATCTTTTGCCTCTTGAGGGCTCTTTGATTTCTTAATTATCTCTATTACTTTATCTAAAAACTTAAGGGCTATTTTAAGCCCTTCTAAAATATGGGCACGGCGCTCGGCTTTATCCAGTTCGAAGCGAGTGCGTTTTATAATAACCTCTTTGCGGAAGTGGATATGCTGGAACAGCATCTCTTTTAGGTTAAGAATTTGCGGTTTTCTATTTACCAGGCACAAAAAGATCGCGCCAAAAGTCGTCTCCATGCTGGTATGTTTGTATAGGCGATTCAGGATAATTTCGGCGTGCACGTCGCGCTTGAGCTCGATAACCATCCTTATGCCGCTTTTGTCCGATTCGTCACGCAAATCAGAGATACCCTCTATTTTCTTATCGGTAATAAGCTTTACTATCTGCTCAATCAAAGTCGTTTTGTTCAGCTGGTAAGGAATCTCGGTAATGATTATCTGGGTCGTGTTTTTCTCCCGTTCAATCACCGCTTTTGCCCGCACGGTTAGTTTACCCCTTCCCTCCTGGTACATATTGAATATTTCCCGCCGGCCGCAAATTATCCCGCCGGTAGGAAAATCGGGGCCGGTAACAAATTTATGTAAATTCTTTATCGAACAATCGGGGTTATCGATCAGATAGTTTAAAGCGTCGGCTATCTCTCCTAAATTATGCGGCGGCATATTGGTAGCCATGCCGACAGCTATACCGCTTGCTCCATTAAGCAGCATAGTCGGCAAAACTGAAGGCAAAACTTCCGGTTCGGTTAAGGAGTTGTCGAAATTGGGAAAAAAATTAACTGTGCTCTTCTCTATGTCTTGAAGAATATAATCTGTTATCCGGGACATTCGCGCTTCGGAATAGCGCATAGCCGCGGGAGGGTCGCCGTCGATGGAACCGAAATTACCCTGTCCGTTGATGAGGGGATAACGCAGGGAAAAATTTTGCGCCATCCGGACAAGCGCGTCGTAAACGGCAACGTCACCGTGAGGATGGTACTTACCTAAACATTCGCCGACAATACGCGCGCACTTCTTATGCGGTTGATTATGGCGCAGATGCAAATCGTGCATGGCGTAAAGGATACGCCGCTGAACGGGTTTTAAGCCGTCTCGTATGTCCGGCAGGGCGCGTCCGACAATGACGCTCATGGCGTAAGAGAGATAGGAATCTTTCATCTCCTCTTCCAAATACTTTGTGATGATTTTTTCTTTAACTCCTTCTGCCATCTTTCCTGCCCGCCTTATTCCTGCGGTTAAACATCTAGGTTCTTAACCTCGTGAGCGTAATTTTGAATAAATTCCCGGCGCGGTTCGGCCTGCGTGCCCATAAGAATAGTGAAAATCCTATCGGCCTCAACGGTATCCTCCAGGCTCACCCGCACCAATGTCCTTTTGCCCGGATCCATCGTGCTTTCCCACAACTGCTCGGGGTTCATTTCACCCAATCCTTTGTAGCGTTGGATGTTCATTCCTTTGGTAGCTATCTTTCGCACTTCTCCCAATACGTTTTTTAAATTATTGCAGCTGACGGACTCTCCGCTATCCTCATTGATTACCACAAAAATATCTTTTTCCTGCGGCAAATAATCTTTCAAGGAAATATCCATCTTGATGATATCCTCGTTGATCTTGCGGATCTCGTGAGATTCGTAAATCTCCACATGATCGAGCTCCTCTATTTCCCCGTAAGAAGCCAGAGCGTCTTCGTCGAGAACAAAAATCGTGTTTTGTTTAACAGAAATTTTGTGGGCGGGATATTTTTTCTTTTTCTGGTCGACGGCCTCTATGTATTTCTTAAAAGATATGCCTTTCCTCTCCAGGGAGAACTCGAGTTGTTCTAAGACGATAAGGCTCTGGATAATTTTTTCCAGCTCTTTCTGGGAGAATTTTTTATTACTCTTGCCTGCTTTCTCCGCGCGGGAAGATTTCGTCCCTAAAGACAGGATGATATCATTCGTCTCTCTCTCGGTATGAATATACTCTTCCCAATCTTTTTTCTTAATCCGGTAGAGCGGCAGCTGGGCAATATAGATATTTCCCCCTTCGACCAGTTGAAGCATGTGTCGGTAAAAAAGGGTCAAAAGCAAAGTCCGTATATGCGAGCCGTCGACATCGGCGTCAGCCATAATAACAACTTTATTATAGCGCAGCTTGGCAATATCAAACTCATCGCCAATGCCTGTCCCTAAAGCCGAGATAATCGTGCGGACCTCTTCACTGCTTAATATTTTGTCCAAACGCGCTTTTTCCACGTTGAGGATTTTTCCTTTGATCGGCAGTATCGCCTGAAAATTCCTATCGCGCGCCTGCTTAGCCGACCCGCCGGCAGATTCCCCTTCGACTATATACAACTCACAAAATTCCGCCGCTTTTTCCGAACAGTCAGCCAGTTTACCCGGTAAGCTGGCGCTGTCTAAAGCTCCTTTTCGCCGCGTAAGTTCCCTCGCCTGCCTAGCGGCGGCGCGTGCGCGTGCGGCTAAAACGCCTTTTTGAACTATCTTGTTGGCTACCGGAGGGTTTTCCTCAAAAAAAGCATTCAACGCCTCTAGGGCGATAGAACTTACCAGCCCGTCGACTTCGGAATTGCCTAATTTGGTCTTTGTCTGCCCTTCAAACTGCGGGTTGGGTATTTTAATGCTGATCACGGCGCAAAGCCCCTCGCGGGTATCTTCTCCCGAAATATTATTGATGTTTTTAAGCAAATTCTTGCCGCGAGCATAGTTATTTATGGCCCGCGTTACGGCTGTCTTAAAGCCGGTTAAATGCGTCCCCCCCTCAATCGTATTTATGTTATTGGCAAAGGAATAAATATTTTCTTTGTATCCGTCGTTATACTGCAAGGCGCCTTCGACACAAATCATATCTTTTTCCTTTTGAAAATAAATCACCTTTTTATGAAACGGGTCTTTATTCCGATTTAAGTATTCAACAAAAGATACAATCCCCCCTTTAAACTTGAAACTTGCCTGTTTATCACTGCGTTCATCGATTAGTATAATTTCTATATCTTTGTTCAAAAAGGCCAGTTCTCTTAAACGTTGAGAAAGGAGATCAAAAGAAAACTCGCTGACCGAGAAAATACTCCCGTCGGGCTTAAAAGTAATGGTCGTGCCGACGGTTTTGGCTTTACCAATGACTTTAAGCTTGCTCGCGGTCTGTCCTCTTTCGAATTTCTGGTGATAAACTTTTCCGTCCCGCTTAACTTCGGCAACAAGCCATTCACTCAATGCGTTAACGCAACTCACCCCCACACCGTGCAAACCGCCGCTTACCTTATATACTCGGTGATCAAATTTCCGCCGGCATGGAGGGTGGTAAGGACCACCTCTAAAGCCGGTTTTTTTATTTTTTTGTGAATATCCACCGGGATTCCCCGGCCGTTATCCTCCACAGAAACACTATTGTCGGTATGAATAATGACTTTTATCTTGTTGCAGTGCCCGGCAGACGCTTCGTCGATGGAGTTATCTACCACCTCATAGACCAAATGGTGCAGGCCCCTTGTTGTTGTATCTCCGATATACATCGCCGGCCTCTTACGCACAGCTTCGATACCGCCCAAGACCTGGATGGTTGTGGCGTCATATTTTTGTTCCTGGGATTTAGCCAATCTATGCTCCTTTTATTTTTATGTTTATTTTTCTTACCTCTGGGTGTTTGCTCTGGATTTTTTTTAATATTTTTGTTCTCAGCAGGTTTAGTTGGTATTTAACCATGGGGGTGTTGGTGTAAATAACCAGATTATCTTTTTCTATCCTGCTTACATCTATATACTCCATCGTCTCATCCCCCACTATTTCTTTGATATATTTTTTTAGAATTATTTCCCTGTCGATTTCTTTTTTTTGTTTTTTTAAAAACTCATTGATTACTTTCTTGATTTGGGTGGCCATTCTATATTTTCATCGGCAGGACAAGATAAACATAGTTTTCTTTTCGCAAAACAGCGGGTTTATCGACGTCAAAAAACTCAAAGACAACATTTTCATCTTCGATGTTTTTTAACACATCTATTAAATAGTTGGGGTTAAATCCTATTACCATATTTTTCCCCGCGTAAGAACACGATATATTTTCTTTTACCTCTCCTATTTGCGGGGTGTTTTTCGAAATGACCATATCGTCTTTTTTCAACTCGCCTTTTATTCCCTGATAATCGGGTGTGGATAGAAGCGCCGCTCTTTTTAAGGCCGCTAAAAGATTGCTTCTGTTTATTGTCATTTTTTCCGTGTGTGGCTTAGGAATATACTGTGTATAGTTAGGGAATTCTCCTTCTATCGGCCGCGTTATAATTTGAGTGTCTTTCAAATCAAATCCTATCCTGTTTTTTTCGATAAAAAACAACACATCTTCTTCTCTTTCTTTTATTAGTTTTTGTATCTCGTGCGCCGCTTTCACGGGAATAATACATTCGCTTTTTGTTTTGAGTTCCGGCTGATTCGGAGAAAGCGGACAACGGGCAACCGCGAGTCTTTTTCCGTCGGTCGCAACAGCAGTTATCTGGTCTTTATGGATTTCAAAAAGAATTCCGTTTAAAACGTAGTTTGTATCTTCATAACCAACGCAAAAAGAGGTTAATTTTAACAGATCGATGATGTTTTGGTGATTCACCTTAATTAAAGCAACGTCTTTGATGGGATCTACCTTGGGGAAATCGGAAGGATTAAACATGTTTATTTTAAACTCAATATTTTCACACTTTATCAAGAGGTTATTCTTAATTATCTCTATGTTTATTTTCATCGCCGGCAACTCTCTTATAATTGAGAGTAATTGTTTTAAAGATACGACTGCCTTTCCATTTTCGTTTTGTTCGGTTTCTAAAAACGTAATGATGGTCGTGTCGAGATCCGTGGTTATTAATTTAAGTTTGTTTTTTTGTGTTTCCATGAAAACGCTTGATAAAATTGGAAAATTCTGCTTTGTTGTAGCAGGACCCAACACTTTTTGTAAAGCATTTAACAAAACAGGTTGTTCTACAGAAAACTTCATCTTCTTTCTATTATTATATTAATAGATGTAAATATAGTAGTATAAGTATTAGTCTTTGTGAAAACTGTGAAAGATAAAATATTCTATCAAAAAACAATACTAAAACAAACAATATTTTATCTTCTTTTGTCTATAACATCTTAAGTTCCTGTGTAATTGCTGTTACGATATTTTGTCTTTTTTTATCCTTTTTTAACTCCTCTTTTAGCTTTCTAATCGCGTAAAGAACAGTAGTGTGGTGTTTAGCCCCCAAAAAAGAACCGATTTCCGGCAAAGATAAATCGGTAAATTCCCGCATTAAATACATGGCTATTTGGCGGGGAAGAATTAAACTTTTACTACGCTTGGTTTTTTTTATATCGTTAACGCCGATGCTAAAAAAATCAGCCACCTTTTTACTAATCAAATCCGGTGTTATTTTCCTGTCAATTTCTTTTACCATGTCCTTAAGGATGTCTTTTGCCACCCCCAAGGTTATTTCCTTATTATCGATTAAAGAGTAGGCGATAATTCTTACCAGCGCTCCTTCTAGTTCTCTGATGTTTGTTGTAATGTTTTCGGCCACAAAACTAATAACATCTGGCGGCAAGGCAATCGGTTCATTTTCCAATTTCTTCTTTAGAATAGCCACTCTTGTTTCAAAGTCGGGCAGCTGAATATCGACGATTAAACCCCAGCTAAAACGGGAAACAAGGCGTTCTTCCAGTTTGGGAATTTCCCGCGGCGGCCGGTCAGAAGAAATAATGATTTGTTTATGGTAGTCGTAAAGAACGTTAAACGTGTGGAAAAACTCTTCTTGAATAGCTTCTTTTCCCGAGAGAAAGTGTATATCATCGATAAGAAGAATGTCTATATGCCTATATTTTTGGCGGAATTTTTGCGTGGAGCGGTGCTGAATGGAAAAGATAAGTTCGTTAGTAAATTTTTCCGAAGATGTATATTTGACTTTCGTCTGGGGGTTTTTAGAGATTATAAAATGAGCGATTGCCTGCATGAGATGTGTTTTTCCCAGCCCTACTCCTCCGTAAATAAAAAGAGGGTTATATGATTTTCCCGGCGCTTTAGATACGGCCAACGATGCCGCGTGGGCCATGCGGTTGGATGCGCCGACGATAAAATTGTCGATAGTAAAACGGGGGTTAAGTTTTAAAGAGTCTTGCGGTTCTTCCTGAAAAGTTTTTGTTATGCTTCGGAAAATTTTATTAGTCCGTTTTTTTAATAAAGAAGGGTTGACTTCAAAAACAACCGTAAACTCTTTCTGGGTTATTTCTTTTAAGGCGGCAGTAATGTAGTTTAGGTAGTTTGCTTCCAGCCAGTTTTTAAAGAATACATCGGGGGTTTCGACAACCATGGCTGTTTCACGGCAAGATTTTAGGCGTAAAGGCGCGATCCATGTGTCAAAGGAGATCGTACCCAAAGAATTTTTGAGAGAAGCAAGGCAGGCTTGCCATATTTTATCCATAACTCTTTTAAAACAGTAGATTCACAAAAATCACAGGTTATTCACAATTGGCCTCTGGGGATAAAAAGATTATACATCAAGAAAAAACGATTGCAAATGTTTTTTAATTCGCGCCCGGCCGCAGAGTATCGAAAAGTTAAAAGTGCGAAGTTAAACCAATTTTTTGTTGACACCAAAAGCGGAGTTATGCTAGAATTAGCCCTATGAAAAAGAATCTAAAAACACCAACAAAGATAAAAGGTAAACGAACACACGGGTTTAAAAAAAGAATGGCTTCCAAGGATGGAAGAAAAATTCTTAATCGCCGCCGTCAAAAAGGAAGAAAAAAGCTTACAGTATGAAGCGGGCGGCCTTGTATCTGATCCAAGCCTATAGGAAAGTATCTTTTTTATTTCCAGTGTGTTGTAAATTTTACCCTTCCTGCTCCTTCTATGCCGAAGAGGCATTTAAGAAGTATGACTCTTTAATGGCGAGTAAGCTATCGTTAAAAAGGCTATTAAGATGCAGCTTTTTGTCTCGCGGCGGCATTGATTTATTACCGTAAACCAATGGAAAAAAGACTTATTGAATTTTTTATCATAACCATTTTATTCATAATTGGTTACCAATATGTACTCTCCCGGTTTTATCCCCAATCAGAAAGTCAGCGGCAGGATCAATTTTCTCAACATATTGAAAAACAAGAAGATAGAGGAATGATAGCTATAGATAAGTCGCCTCCACCGGCTGTTTCTCCTTTGATTGCTGACAGCGCGGCCATCGAGGAATTAACTGAAGTCGAACTGGATAAATTCAATGTAACTTATTCATTAACAGGCGGTTATATTAAAAAAATCATTATTAAGCCTTATGGGGAAGAACTAAATTTTTATGATATTGGCTTTATGCCGGAGCACAAAGGTATTTTATTTACTTTACGGCAAGAGTCAGAAAACAGAGTTGTTTTAGAGAGTCGAGAGGCGAAAGTAAAAAAAGAGTGGGAATTTAACCAGTATCATATAGCAGTAAAAATTGATTTAGGACAAGAAAGTGGCCCGGTAGTTTTATTCTCTAATCCACTGTCCGACAACGGATTAGAACAAAGATATCAAGAGGTTTTCTACCAAAAAAGCAAATCATCCCTTATTTCTCGCAAGGCACAGCGAGGCGTAAAGGATTTAGAAGAAGACGGTCTGGCTTTGGTAGGAGCGCGGGATCGCTATTTCTGTATCGCTTTTTATAATCACGATTTCCCAGGCACTTTTAAGCGCGATAAAAATGTTGTTATTGCCTCTTCGATCGCCAACAATGGAGGTATATATAATTTTTACTTAGGACCGCAAACGATAAATCAATTAAAAGAGTATGGTCTGGAAAAAATTGTATATTATGGGTTTTTTCACAGCATAGGGCTAACAATTATCAAAACCCTCTATTTTTTTAAGAAATTGACCAATAGTTGGGGAATAAGTGTCCTCCTCCTCTCCTTTTTGATTTATTTTATCCTTTTCCCTTTCACAGCCCAAAGCACAAAAGCAATGAAAAGGATGCAAGAAATACAACCGGAAATACAAGAATTACAGAAAAAATATAAGGATAATCCCCAAAAAATGCAGAAGGAACAGTTAGAATTATTCCGAAAACATAAAGTAAATCCTTTAGGAGGCTGCCTTCCTATGTTTCTTCAATTTCCTGTTTTTATTGCTTTATACCAAGCATTATTTAGATTTGTTGCGTTAAAAGGGGCCTCTTTTTTGTGGATTAAGGATTTATCTTTGCCTGATAGGACAATAGCCTTGCCTTTTTCTCTCCCTTATTTTGGCAATTTTATTAATATTCTTCCCTTGATCATCTTGGCGATAAATTATTTTAAGCAGAAAATTACCACACAGACAGGGAATCAACAACAGCAGTCAACGCAGAAAATTTTTGTTTTATTAATCGGAATAATATTTTACCACTTCCCCTCTTGTTTAGTCCTCTATTGGCTCGTCCAAAATTCTTTAACCTTTCTTTATCAATATAAAATAAGCCGGCCATCTATAGCGGTGAGATGATAACCTACCTAAGCGAAAAGTTTTCACGTGGAAACATCGTATTTCCCACTTAATAAAAGCGAAATATATCAAATTATTGAAAAAACAGTAGTTTATCCATTAATGAAGCTCCTCGGGCTATCTCGAAATGCCGGGATTCCGCAACCCCATTATATAAATAAACACAGGAAAACGGGAAAGCCCACGGTTTCCTACATCCGCTATCCCGGTCACGCTTCCATCCGCGATAAGAGACCTCAGGTGTATCGCGTCGGGAGAAAACAGCAAGTTAAAAAACATTGCTTTTTCAGCCTATTGCACCAAATGTTTTCACGTGAAAACTTTTGGACTGTAGACATAAAAAGGGATTTTTCCTCCCGGCCTAATCCTTCGGGCATACTCAGGACAAGATCCTTCGGGCATACTCAGGACAAGATCCTTCGGGCATACTCAGGACAAGATCCTTCGGGCATACTCAGGACAAGATCCTTCGGGCATACTCAGGACAAGATCCTTCGGGCATACTCAGGACAAGATCCTTCGGG
>JBDRDG010000106.1:0-6612 GCA_043821045.1 Candidatus Omnitrophota bacterium
CATCAAAGTATCCCGTGATAAACCAGAAGGCTGATGACGATAACCATCTTTTCTTTTACCGGCGTTTATCGCGTGCATGGTAAGCTCGCCGCCGTTCTGTCGCGGGAACCGCCGTGAATTACCGTTATCTTCCCTGTTGTCGCCGATGGATGAATTTGCTGTTTTGAATGGGTTGGTTCTTGCCTCTTCTATTTCCAATATCCTGCCGACTATGGTGTTAAGTAAACGCGGCATACTTCCCCAAGCGATTACTCCCAGTTTAGCTTTTTGCCTAGCGCCCAAGCTTTGTATTTTTCTTTCCCATTCATCTTTCAGTTCTTCCTTAGCCTTTAGTACCGCGGCCGGACTAACGCATGTTCCACAATAAATCCCCGCGCCATTCCCGTTTTCCGCTTTTGCCGTATTAATCGCATCGGCGACAACCCTAGCAACTGTATTCGGTGAAACAATCTTAATAATACGCGCTATCTCTACTACATTCCTGTTGATATACGAGAAATCAGCGTCTGTTAAGACGACAGAGAATATATTCTCTAACTCTTGTTTAGATACTGCCTCACAGCGCGCATCCCTTCCTTTTCGTCCTAACGAAGAAAGTTTATCGATTATTAAAAAGATAACCCTTGTTAGAGGCGAGTCGGCCTGATTGCTGCCTTTCAGTTCTAAAAAGAGCTTTCTCTCGCGTACCAAATATCCTCTTAACTGCTCGGCCAGTTTCTCGTTGTCTTTACTATCGTATAAAACCTTTATCGTCTCCTCCAGCACGGTAATCGCCGTCTCATAGGCGAAAATTAAAACCTTTTTACTGTCAAGACCGTCATCGCCTGCGCGTGTAGCCATCTTATATACGCTGCCGGCCAGCTCGCGGGCGATGACAACAGCCAGGCGCGCGGCGTCGGCAAAAACATCACTCCCGATAATAACCACGTATGTGCCGTTCTTTCTGTTAAAGAACGAAAAAGAATCGGGCGAAATGTGTTTTTCCGGATTTTTCCTCTTAACTTCCGCTATGCTTGGCGTTTTATAGAAAAACACGCCGCCATTAATAATTAACCCGGAAATGACCGCCCCTCTTTCTTCGCGCATGGTTTTAGAGTAATAAATAAGTTTCTCGTAGGTTGCCTGCGTGTTTTCTGTATCCTCTTCGCTTAACGGCGTTATTCTTATTATCTTAGACTCGTTTTGCTTGCCGCGGCGGTTATTTTCCGGGAGAGGCACTGCCTGCGCGAAGACTGAAAATAGAACCAATACTGACGACAGTATGATTACTTTGGACGCTTTCGTCGCCGGACCGGAACTGTTTCGGTCATCAACAGCGCGAACGCTCAAGGAAGAAGAGGCGAAAGGATCTAACGCGCCGGACTCCTTTTCTTCAAAATCGGATAATATATTTGGCGCCTGATAAAGCCAATAGGCCTCAACGTCACCGAGGTCGCGCGGGTACTCTCCGGCAATTCTAGCAAAAGTCGCTAAAATATCGTTTATCGCTTTTTTATAAAATAACGGCGCGGTCGGGTGACACATCCCGTTCATCAGCATAAATAACATCAGTTGTTTATCTTCGGAATTGCGCAACTCGGCAACGAACGCCCGTCGCTCTAAGACTTCAAGTAACTCGTCATTGTGTTTCAGAAGATCTATCGTATTTGCAGTTTGATTGTCGACGACTAAACCCATCAACTTACTTAACACAAGATTCTTACCCATCATAAGACTTAAAAAATCTAAATAATGCTGCCATTCATGAACGCGGTTAGCGTAGAGCCAGATTTCTTTGAGGCGCTGGATGTTGCCTTGATACTTACTCTTTAAAACCTTGGGCAACCTTAAAATATAAGGATAATCAAGCCCGTGGGTCGGGTACTGCCACTTATCTTTGGACATTTTATCGCGCCCGCCGTCACATTTATCGACAACCGGCCCGTTTTTAGGAAATCTTACCACTGTATATTCATCCATTTTGGGCGCGTTCGCGTTTATTTCACCAAGAAGTACCTTAAACGACTCCTCAACTAAGGGATAAAATTCAACGATGTTGCCGTAAATAACATCAAAAGGCATCTCTCTGATTTTCACGTCAAAATTAGCGATTAACCTATCTCGAATGTAAACCTGTTCACGAACGCCCACAACATCGACATCATATTTTTTGTCCCAAAGATTAAGCGTAACTTTTTCCACTCTTTCCACCTTATAAAATTCAAATTTATAATACGTCCTGAAGATAACATCTCCTCTGTCATTGCGCAGGGCGTCGCCAGAGTGGTTAAACCGCATAAGAATACCCCAATGCGCCAAGTAACGCGGCATAACCGTAAAAAGAACCTGCTTAAACGCTTCATTTGCCTGTAAAGATACCTCCATACCAAGCAGCTCTTGTGCCTTTTCTTTCCCTATAATCTCTAATACCCGCTGAACTAGCTTATCCTCGCGCGCGCGGAATCCGTTAAGAATAGCGGTTTGTCTTTCGTAACTGTCGCGCATAGCGTTCACCATATCGTAGTAATCGCTATAGTAATCCTGCAAACCCTTAAGAACACCATAAACCGAATCGTTCTCGGAAAAGGTTACCGGATATTGACGGTCATCAAAATATACTTTCCTCACAGCGCCACTCATCCTTAAGGTAGAATATTTCCTGGCGGCCCCAACTACCGTCGCGGCTGGTTGAAACGGCGGGACCGGTTTTTGAAGACAGCTTGTCATAAACAAAGCGAGAATTGCTAAAATAACAGCCAAGGCTGTTTTACGAATCGCCTGAATCGGTAAACTCATTACGGAACTCGACGCGGACGGTTTAACTTCTAACGTTCCGCGAGCAACATTTACCATTATTTCCGCCAACGCCTTACTGCCATCTTTGTCTGTCAAAGTTATAATCACTAAATCAAAATTTCTGATAGAGAATGCCTTTTCATAAGACCCCACTTCATTGACCGGCCTATTTAGCCTTTTGGCGACAGAAGAGATGTTCACGCGTAAAATATCTTCCGCCTGATTTATCATGCGTTCAGCCGTCTTTTCCCCCGGCGAAACAAAAATTTCTTCTTTTTCCACATCCACAGAAACGGACAAATCCTTTTCTGTATTAACTCCCGCTAAAGTCAATTCTAAAAAATTCGGATTCTCTTCATTCTCAATCTCTTTTATATCAACGCAGCTTACCGCGTTCATTTCTACGCCTAACTTATTGGCAAGGAAGCTTAACTGTTTATTCGCCACATAAAAGGCCATGGCCAAACGTTGCTGAAACCGGATATAGGCATAAGGAATGCCTATCTTTTTTGCTGCTACCCACGAGGAGCGGTAGGCAAGCGCCTCTTGTGTTATAGGCGGTTGTTCATGGTGCTTATCATGTATTCTTTCATGGGCGACGGCCACGGCCACGAAATCGGCGAGGCTAACTTGCCAGCGAGAAGACTCTTGCGTAAGAGTATGGTAAGGAAAAACAATTAATTTGAGTCCGTAATAAAACTTGCCTGTCTTTTTGTCTTTTGGATTTTGATCGAAAGCTATGGAATACCGCTCTCCCCCGGACAAAACACCATAATATTGCAAAGTATTCTGCGCCGCGCGGCTAAGAACAATCTGTTCGGGATGATTAGAAAAGTTTATAATATCCTCTGCTGCTTCGGCGCTTTTGCCTAAAACTCTCGCTAACTCGGGAGCCAAAGCGTTGGGTATAGTTAATTGCTCTCCGGCTGCCTCTTTCTTATCGAGCTTCACTAAATTCTTATCGGAAAGACATCCGGTGAAAATGAAAAGAGAAATAATCAAGCCGGCAGCGACAGCAAACCTTATACTCTTGGATTTTTTGCTGACAACCTTTATTGACGAAGATAGATGAAGGCCTGGAGAAGAAACCTTATTTAGCGCAAAGCCCATAACGATTAGCGGATAGTTTCGTATTTGTGACACATCTATTAACTGCCGTGGACTTGCTATTTTCGTGACCGCCGAAGAACCGCTCCTTCCCGACACCTTTCTTAAGAAGCGCTCGACTTGCGGCCCCCACTCGTTTGCCGGATCCCCTTGACATAATTGCTTGGCTCGTTTGGCATAAGTCAAGGCTTTATCGTGATTAGCGCATCTATCATAAGTAACCGCTAAATCATATAAAACGGCTATGGAAGGGTTAACAATCCTCTCGTAATACTCCATTTTATGCAAATCATTGCCCCTCAATCCTTCCAGGTACCCCAAAATATCGTACAGCCTATCCTGATCAAATGACTCTGAGAAAAGGACTTTTTGATGCATGGCTATAGACTGGAATATAAGATTATCAATCGCTGCCTGATAGACCGCCTATCCTCGGCAGAAATTATTGCGTCTTTTTCGCTGTTCAGCCGCTCAGCCAACTTATAATATAAAAAGCCTAACTCGTAATGTACTTTGATGATATCTTCAGGGGCGTTTAGTTTCGTCATAACAATCTGATTGTATCTGATCGCTTCCTGCCACTCTCCCTTTTGTCTTGCCTGCCGCGCTTTATCAGCGATAACTTCTAGCGGCGCGTTCAGAATATCTTGGACCGCTTGAACTTTCCGTAACTTATCATATTCCTTTGTGATACCATAAACAAAAGCAAGCGAATCATTTATTTCCCGCATATAAGGGAAAACCTGCCGGGAAAACTCAAGAAGTTCTTCAGCCTCTTTTAAACACTGCTCGCCTTTGCTTTTATTGCCGATATCGCCCGTTAATTTGTATACGTCTTCAAAAAACTCATAAGCGTTGATTAGAACTTTGGCGAATATTACTCTGGCATCAACGGCTTTCGCGACAGTGGATGTTTCGCTAAACCTAAATGCCAACTGTAAGTTTTTCTCCAATTCGGCTATTCTTTTTTGATATTCATTGGTCTTCGCAAGATAGTCAGCGATATGTTGCGCCAAAGATAAATCGTGGGTATTAATAAATTCTTTTATTAAGACTCTCGAAATGCTGTTATATACATCCATAGCCGAAATCAATACGTCTATCCGTTCGGGCGACAGCTCCAGGGCTTTCTCAACATTCGCCACCGCTTTCCTAAGGTAGATAACAGCGTCGCGGATATTGTTCGCGGTTACCGAATGAAGCCCTAATTTTAAATAGCTCGCGGATAAACCCGAATAACTCAAGCTAAAGTAAGGATCGCGTTCGATTGATTTCTCATAATAGGCTATCGCCTTATGCGGATCATCGCTGAAGGCGGAGTAAACGCCAAGGTTATAATACAAGGCGGACCGATAATCCAGCCCTTGCCACTTATTCGAGGACATATTGCTTAACTCATACGTATTGAGAGAAACTACTGTCCAGCCGCCGTGGACTTTAAGTTTAACAGCGACTCCCTCAAACTCTGTGTTAAAAAGCCCGCTTGTCGTGTCAATGACTATCGTTTTCCCTAAAGACGTAACAAGCACAGTAGTAACATGGGTTATTTCGAAGCCAAAGACACTTTGAGCAAAAACATACCTGACATCTAAACCCGCCGCCCGGCATAAAATATTAAATATAGTTTCGTAGGTTGCGCAGGTCGCCACTCCGAATTTCTTAAGGTGCTCTACCCCCACAGCCTCGGCGTAAGGCAGATTTACGTATAAAAGCGCGGACCAGAACTCGGCAATCGCCAATTCATACTTTTCTTTCTCTTTAGCGCCTCTGGCTTCCCGCAATATCTGGCTAAAATGGCCGATCAGCTCCGGTAAGGCTTTATCCTCAAAATTATCCGGTAAAATCTCACGCGCATCATGCAAACTATGTTCTAAACGCCGCTGTTTATAATTTTTTAACCAATTTGACGTAAAACCATTATCAATTCTCGCTAAAAACCCTTTTTCTTCATCAGTTATAGCCAATGCGTAACCGGGCACACCGGATGTTTTTATCGGTTCTTTTGTCGGCGCCACAGGCCGCACAGCGCAGCCGGTAAACACCGCTAGGGCGACAAAAAGAACAACCCAATTTCTGATTTTTCTACGGACATTGTCAAGCGGCGAGCTTATAGAAGAAACGGTTAAACGCGGTGAAGAAATCAACGTTCTATTTATCACCCTCGGCGGCGCCTGGCGCGGGATTGATGAAGCAAGCAGCGAAATTGCCGGGTTATGCCCTCTAACATCGACTTTACCTAAGACAACTGTGTTTATATCAACCGCCTCATCCCTACCGGCTCTAGCGATAAAAGGCGAAGAACTTTGCCGGATCAGCGGCTTTTGACTATTGAAAAGGATTTCTTTGCTTAGCGGCGAGTTGGCCGGTTGCGCGAATTCGCCTTTATATTCTCTTGCTTCCTGCCCGGGAAACTTGATTGTCCAGTCTTGCGTGGAAGAAAGATATGTAAAATAAGACGCTAGAGGAAAACTCATCCTATCAAAAGCTAAAGTTCTTCCGGCATGAACATATTTTATTATGTCTTCGTGGACAAACACGGAAGTCTTTGCTTGAACGACAGGGATAAGCGCCTCTTGTAATAAACCAGCGCCTGGATTACAGCTCATAAGCAATAGCCGGTTAAGATTATACTTCCCGGCTATTTTGTTTATGATCTGCGCGACATTTCTTTCCTTGCCGACAACATGGTTGCCATTACTGGTAGTTCCATGCATATATAAATAAGGCCCC
>JBDRDG010000107.1:0-3273 GCA_043821045.1 Candidatus Omnitrophota bacterium
CTTTTCAATTGCCCCTATACTATTATTTTGTTTCCAGCCAATTTCCCGGCCGAAAAATAAATGCTCAACTGTATAGTTTAAGGACTCTCGAGGAAAAAAGTTTCATTTCCGATGCCGATTCGCGCCATGGCGATGAAATAGTAAGAATTTGCATGGATTCTCTTGCTGTGCTTTTAGATGAGCTTTTTGATCCGGAAATAACCTTTGAACATGCTCGGGACCAACGGCGGTGTGGTTATTGCCCTTTTACAATAATTTGCCGATAAATATTTTTAATCCGTTGTTTTTGCGGTATAATATTATTATTGTTTCCGGGACATTACCCAAGAATAAGGCATGAATTCATCTTACAAGTGGGTTATTAAGCGATAGAGGAATTAAAATCAAAGAGCAAGAATCAGAATGAAAATTCAAGATGCGAAATCATTTAAAACAGAGAAAGGTATTTTAATCATAATCTTTAGAAAAGATTGATGATGTTGATTTTCTTAGGTTATAATCGGCAACTTGTTATTACTCGAAAATTGTTTGATATTATCCCGATGCGATACACCTGAGGTCTCTCGCCGCGGATGGAAGCGTGGTCGGGACAAGTTACTTGGCGCGTAGCGGATGTAGGAAACCGTGGGCTTTCCTGTGTTTATTTATATAATGGGGTTGCGCGATCGCGGTATTTCAGGATAGCCTGCGGAGCTTCATTATTTGACCAGAAGGAGGAATTATATGAAGACAGTAGATTCGTATATGAGCAAGAATGTTATCACGATTGATTCTAACCGTTCGATTATCGATGCGGTCATCGTTATGCGTAAACACGAAGTAAGTTCCCTTTTGGTAAAAGAAGGTGATGCGATAGCCGGTATTTTTACTGAGCGTGATTTGCTCACACGAGTGGATTTTAACTCACTCCTCGGACAAAATCCGCCTAAAATTGCCGATGTTATGACCAAGGATTTGAAAACAGCTGATCACAAAGAGTCTTATATTGATATATTAGAAGTTATGCAGAAATTTAGGATCCGCCATATGCCGGTTGTAAAAGACGGTTGTGTTGTCGGTATCGTTTCTTTGCGTGATCTTCTTGACCATTATTATGAAAATCTTGAACATTTGCTGGGAGAGACTATAACGGCATTATCCTCGGCAGTTGAAAAAAGGGATCCTTATACCGCTGGCCATCAACGGCGAGTAACACAGCTGGCTTGTGCTATTGCCCGTGCGCTTGGTTTTCGCGAAAAAGAAGTCAGCGGCGTAAGCATGGCTTCAATCATACATGATATCGGTAAAATGTATGTTCCGGCCGATATTTTAAATAAGCCCGGTAAGTTAAGCGAGGCCGAGTTTACATTGATTAAAATACACCCGCAAGTCGGCTATGATATTTTAAAATCAATTGAATTCCCTTGGCCGGTCGCTGAAATAGTGCTGCAGCATCATGAACGCCTTGATGGTTCGGGTTATCCAAAAGGTTTAACCAGGGATGAAATTATTTTTGAAGCGAAAATTATCGCTGTCGCTGATGTGGTAGAAGCTATGGCCTCACACCGTCCCTACCGGCCAGCCCGGGGTATAAATTTCGCCTTGAAAGAAATTACGGAAACTAAAGACGTTTTATTCGATTCCAAAATAGTTGATGCCTGTATAGGGATTTTCAAGGAGAAAAATTTTATCTTTGAGTCGGAACAAGTATAAAGGCTCCTTATAGTCATAACGATAACTTATCGTTGATAACCGTGATAGATTTTACCGCCGCTGACACCATGAAAAAAACCATGCGTTTTCTTGTCGTCCTTTTCTTGTGTGTTTTTGTTTACTTTTTCTTCCAGAAATTTTCCTTTTATTTTCAGGAGAGCAAGATATTGAAAGAAACAATTTTTCGTCTGGAAGCGGATTCGCGCATAGCCAAAGTTATTGTCACCGCTACAAATATAGACAAAAAAACCAAAAAGCCGATAACGACAATTAAATTTCTTGAATATGATACGCAAGGCGAACCTTTGCCGCCGCGTTATTTTACTTTCTTGGGTGATATTATCCAATTTCAGTCATTGGCCATACGATTCAATGATTTTTATGTTAAGAAAAAAGATGATTTAAGAGGGAAGAGTATTTACCTCTTTTGGAAGGTGTTTGTTCTCGATGGCGCCAATACACAGGAGTTCGAAATTACGAAAATAAACAGTATACCATCAGGATACAAAGTTGCTGACAACAACCATCCTTTTGAGAAAAAACTCTGGGAAAACTTTTGGCTTTATGCCCTTGATCCCCTTCAAGCCGAGAAGGTCGGGATAAAAAATGCCCAGATTGAAGCGCCCGGCACGTTATTTAAAACCGGGACGATTTACACTATAAAAATAGAACATGATGGCGGCATGAGGATTGATGCCGAGCCGATACCGTTTATCTTGCAGGGCGAATCCATGCCCAAATAAATCTTATCCGATTAATACTTCCTATAGATGCTTTGCGGTAAAAGGCCTAAAACGCACAACCTGTCAAATGTATTCGAACCTTTTTATCCCGATGCCAGAAGACCACGGGCATGCCCGTGGATGAATGGCAGTTTTTTGACATAAAGTAAGGAATAAAATCCTTGAATAACTGCTTCATATCAAGGAACCCTGCAGGGAAAAATTACCTGTATATTATTCAGGGTTTCTGTCATCGGGATTCCCCGAGAGAATCCCGAGAAATACCCGGGACACGTACTCGGGACAGGCCGTCCCACGTACTAACGCGGTAAGGAATCCCGTCAGAATCGTAGGTACCACGTGCCTGCGCGTGGGGCTCCATTTATATAATGGTGTCGCGGGGTCCCGGTATTTCGGGATAGCCCGGGGAGCTTCATTGTATCGAATTGAGTAAAAAGGGATTATGACCAGCAATTTAAAAGAGTCTGTACTCGCCATAGTTTTGGCCGGCGGCAGAGGCCAGAGGCTTGACCCTCTTACTTTGGACCGGACCAAGCCATCCGTGCCTTTCGGGGGAAAATACCGCATAATCGACTTTGCTTTGAGCAATTTAGTCAATTCCGGTATATATTCCATATATGTTTTCGTCCAGTATAAATCACAGTCGTTAATCGAACATATACGGACAACATGGCGTAAAACCGGTGTGTTGTCAAAGCATTTTATTACCGTAGTCCCGCCCCAGATGCGGCGTGAAAACATAAAAGATTGGTACCGCGGCACGGCCGATTCAGTCTATCAGAATATCAACCTTATCTATGATTCTAAACCTAAGCTCGTTTGTATTTTCGCCGGGGAC
>JBDRDG010000108.1:0-2227 GCA_043821045.1 Candidatus Omnitrophota bacterium
ATCGAGTCGGGATATAGGGAACCACATCAGACGAATATCCATAAGTCGTGCGCATGGATACGTGAGCAGATAAAAAGCAGCAGCCCGGTAAAAATGACTGACGATGAAATTAGAAGACATCTGGTAAGAATCGCCGGAGAGTTACGGCAGTTGCGGCTAGAAGAACAAGATGTTGAGAGCTGTTTAGATAAGATAAGGCAGGCATTGGAAAGCGGCCGGTACTGGATAGCTAATCCGCCGGTAAAAATCCCGGTGTTGGGAGACAAAAGCGGCCGGCCGTTAAGACGCCTAACTCAGGATGATTTAGCTATACACCACTCCTTTGTCGGTTACTTAGATTATGTTACCGTTCATCAGTGCAGTTTCTGTTTTCTTGTCGTAGACGCCTTTGTTTTCTCGCCGGACCGCCACGAGGTTATTCTAATCCGGCGCGCCTTTGAACCTTCAGCCTTAGCTTTATCAACGCCGGGCGGCGTTGTGACGACCAATTCGCCCGAAGATGAGGTGAGGCAGGAACTTAAAGACGAGTTACGCCTGCGGCAGGTACCGCAAGGGCCGTTATATTTTGTTAAGTATTACCTTGTTTCGGAAGGGACAAAGTATTTTAAGAACGCGATATATTTCTATACGTTAAGCAGTAAAGAATATAGTGATGTTCTTGCCGCGAAAGATTACTTTGATGGTCTAAAAAGAACAAAGGAGAGAGCAGAATTTATCGTCTTTATTGACGAAAAGTGGCAGGCGCAACGCGGCCTGTTTGAGATTTGGGGTATCTATCCCATAGATACTTATACGTTTTTAACTCCTGTGCGCCGAGCTGAGCAAATCGGCTTGATCATGCAAGAGCCGTTTACAGATTCAGATGAACCAGAGTTTGTATGTTATGATCCGGAAAACCTGCGTAAGGGATTAGAAGACGCAAGCTTTTTGGCTGCCCTAAACAGATATCTTAAAAGGGGCGGGTACTCCTCACTCACACAGAGGTCCGCTGAAGGTTTAACAGTGAAAGAGGCAAGTGTTTCATCAGTGACATCTAATTTCGAAGAAGCAGAAAAGCTTTATAAAAATGCACAAAGGCAAGTGGTTGATAAAGGGCTTGATGGCGCTGCTGTTTTTGATAATACCAACAAGTATTTTAAGCAAGAAGGTAAAGTTATGAGGCCTGATCCGGAAATTTATGAACCAACAGGAGTAGTTTTAGGAAGGCCGCTACCAGAGGCTATAGAGAGCGAGGTTAGTCAATTTATAGATAAAGTTCTTATTCCTGGATTAGGCCATAGTGATGAAAATCAAACCATAGGTTTCATTCCCCTAAACACAGTACACGCAACAATCGTAAACTACACTCACTTTAGTGATAAGAGATTTCGAGGCGGAGAAGGCGGAAGCGCTGCGGCTTTGTCAGTATATAAGATTACGGATGGACAAGCTGATCCTCAAGCGGTAGATGTTGCCAGGGGAATAGTTGCCAAATATGGCCCTGTGACTATTTTACTCAAAGGGATCCTTATTGTAGGTAATGGCGCGATACTGATCAAGGGATATTTAGTAGATGGAGATCTTTTCGGATTAAAAGAAGAATTAAGTAAAGAAGTACCTGATATAACGACATATCATCCTCCTCGTTGGTGGCTACATTTTCAACTCGGGCGTATCATAGATCATAATGTAGCATCAGAAGTAGTAGTGGCTTTTAATGCTGAATATGGAGAACACGTCTTTGGCCAAGAAACCTTTTTGGGAGCTACACTGTCTGATGGCAAAAAGTTACCATTCAAGACAAACAACAGAGCGGGCGGCGGTGATGGGAGCAGCGCGGTCAGTCCTGAAAGAGATTTACTGGAGTTACTCCTTGCCCGAGAGAAGACCTTTTGCCAATTACGCCGGATGCCGATAGATGACCTGTTGTTTTTAGGGAACATGGATTCATCCGTTTTCGAGAAGGCATTGCAATTTATCAAACACGATATCGTAAATAGGGTAGTTATTTCCGCCGGTTTCGGCCGTTACACAATACCGCTGGTCGATAAAGCTATTGAGTTAGGATTTACCATACGCGTAAACGGCGGGACGGTATTGACCGATGCGCAGGCGTGGCGGGCGATTAAGGAAAAATCTACCGATAAGAGGTATTTGTGGAAGATAGTAAGAAGCGAATCTTTCATTATCTCTCAATACTTGAGTCAGATGGCAGGTAATGATGAAGATTTACAAAGAAAGTTATTAG
>JBDRDG010000109.1:0-7527 GCA_043821045.1 Candidatus Omnitrophota bacterium
TTGTTGCAAGAATACCATTCGGCCGTACTCAACGAGATTGACGCCCGTTTCAACTTACGGCCGGACATAAAAAGGTGGGTGATTCCTACCGATTCTAGGGAAGCTTTACGTTTTTTTAAGAATAATAAATTAATTAGATCTCCAAGAAAAGATTATTTTGAACTCGTGCAAAAATGGCTTCCTGTTGGGCATCCGAATTACGGGGGAGAAGACACTGGAAATATAGAGTACACTTCAGACGAAAAGAAGGCGGTCGATAGAGCCAAAAGCATAGCCGCGTATTATTTACTGACCGAAGAAGAGGTGGCGGAGTTTTATGCTTTGCTAGACGAAGGGTTAATACGGATTGATTCACAACCGGTTAAAGAAACCTATTCTGAATCTTATCCGTTCAAGACAGAATCGACAACAGCCTACTACCCAACATTTAGGATTTCACGTGGCGAAAGTTTAGGCACTACCTATTCTATTGGCCAGATTCGTACCGCTTACAACGAGGCGATGAAAAAAGGCGGGTATACATCGCGAGCGGCCTCGTCGGCGCTGGGGAGGGAAGATGTAAAGAAAGACACAGGGATGTCGAATCCCGATTATGTGAGAAGAAATGGAGATGCGGCTGTTATGGATACTATTGACCAAAGATTGAATCACAGCCTTAGTTTTATTGAGGAAATGATCAGGCGCATAAGACTAAAAGGGCGTCCAGATAGGCAGCCGGTTGTTTATGATATTGGTATAGGTTGGAATTCGAAAGAAGGTCCTGTCCCCACTATAGAATTGGCCGAGGCTATGGAAGGCGAAGCAGAAGTTATCGGTATGGATAACCGAATACCGGCATATGTTGTTCGTTATGGTATGAAAACAGCATTGTTCGATGAGGACGACAATTTGATAACACTATATTTTAGTACAGAATGGTATACGGAAGAGACTATACCTGCCGCCGAAAAGGAACATTTAATGGATATAGTTAAAACCTTAAAAAGCGAAGCGCTCTGGAGAAGACCACTGAATAGATTGTCTTCAAAAGTGCGAAATAAAACAATGGAACATACTAATTCTCAAGGGTATACGATAACTTTTAATCCAGTGCAAAGATACGAGGGAGAAAACCTTAAGTTTTTTAAGCAGAACGTATTCAATATAGGTGAAGCCGTGAGTAAAGGTTCTTTGCCAAAGGCTGACATTGCCCGCATTGCCAATGTCCTTACGCTTTATTATGAACCTGAGGCGATACAACGCGCGCTTGTTTCTTTACTTGGGGCCATAAATGAAGACGGCTATGTTCTTATCGGTCACTCGCACAATATGGGGTTTAGAACAGAAGAGTATTTAGTCTATAAGAAAAAAGGAGACAGATTTATATTGGAAGATTACATGTTTTCTACCCGCACAGGAGGTCTTATAGAGTTTGGAGCGAATAGCCGTAAATTTTGGTCTCCGGTAAATGCTGGAGAAGTTTCGAAAAATATTATGGATATGCTTCGAGCCTACTATGAGGCAGGAGAGTTTAACAAGATTTATAGCGAGAAGATGGATCTTGCTCAGGAGTTATCTTATACAAAGGAGATCGCGGAAGTTATAGCAGGGGGTCTAAGCAAACAAGGTGTCCCCTCGGAATCCGTGGCTGCCATGATTATGGTAAAGATTGATCCGTCAATGTTTGAGAATATTGATCAACAGCCAGAGATCATTAAAGCGTTTAAAAAGTCATATTTGGATAAAGGCGTCCCGTTAGAAGTTAAAGCAAATGCCGCGGCCGCCTCGGCGATCGGTGAAGAAAAAACTTCTTCTCCCGCGCGCTCGACCCCCGGCGGTATCGACCTTTCTCCGGCGAACTTTAATATTAACGTTAGCGGCTCAAGTAGCGGCATAGCGACGATTAATCTTCCCTTTGACGTCAACGATTTCGGCGGCTTCACTTTCCAGATAATTAAAATCAGCGATATCGATGATATAGAAAGCGTTTTACTTCCTTCCGGAGATAAAGTCTTAAGCAAATCCCCTTAACAGAGTACTGTAGAAGCGGATACACGCGGATTAAAACGCTGATCAACGCCGAATTTATTTTCCATTATTGATAATTTTGAAAGCTTTATGAAATAAATAGAAAATAACCAAGATACAAGAAACAATGACCAAATAATAACCAATGGCCAAATTACAATAACCAAACAGAAATTTGATTTGTAATAATGTTTGGTGATTGATCATTGGTAATTGGGATTTGTTTGTATCTTGTTTCTTGGTTATTTTTAAATGGGGATGTGTTTTGAATCAGTTGATAGTATACGCTAATATAATTCACCACTCAATTTCCGGTATGTCCTCGTGTGATTGCGCGATGGGGGTTACGTCCCACTCTTGGTAACAGTCGGCGGGAAGTTCATAAAGAAACGATGACGGACGCGATATTATCAGGCCGTTTTTGAAGGTATATTTTGTCTGGGGGTAGGTTATGTATAAAATATCTTTCGCCCGCGTTGTCGCCACGTAAAAGAGGCGGCGTTCTTCTTCAAACGCGTCGGTTGAGTTTAAGGCTTTAGGATGGGGGAATTCGTAGTCGGAAAAGCCGATGATAAACACCGCCTTCCACTCTAAACCTTTCGCTTGGTGGATGGTTGAAAGAATCAGGGCTTCGTTCCTGTCGCTGGCGGAAAGCAAAGTTTCGCCTTTAAAATCTTCGTAAGAGTTTAGGTCTAAAAGGAGGCGGCGGATAGTAGGGTATTCGCGCGCCATTTTCGCCAGCTCTTCTATGTCGGATACGCGGTCGTCGGGGTTGTCGAAAGTTAAGTGGCAGTAATCGCGGTATGTTTTAAGGATTTCTTTAATCGCTTCTTCCGGCGACGGTATCTCTTTGATCTTTTCTATTATCCGCAGGAATTCATTAAATCCTTCACTCTGTTTTTTCGGTAAGGCGGCGCCGATGTCAGAGAGTTTTTCCCTCTCGTTAGCGAATTTGTCCCATATCTTCTGGGAAAAGCCGCGGCCGATACCGCGGTGAAGGCAGAGGGCGCGCTTAAACGAGAGCTCGTCCTTGGGGTTAGTGATAACTTTTAAGTAGGAGAACGTGTCTTTTATATGGGCCTGTTCAAAGAAACGCACGCCGCCGCGGACGAAGTAAGTGATGCTGCGTTTTAACAACTCCATTTCCAGCTCTAAAGCCTGAAAACGCGAACGGAAAAGGACGGCGATTCCTTCCAGCGATATTCCCTGTTCGTTTAACTCCAGGACGCGTTGAGCGACGAACTGAGCCTGCTGGTAAACGTCCTTGGTTCTTACGACGACGGGGAGTTCGCCGTCTTTTTTTATCGCCGTAAGCTGTTTGGGAAATTGGTTAAGGTTATTCTTTATGATTTCGTTGGCTAAATTGAGTATTTGCGGCGTTGAACGGTAGTTTATCTGGAGTTTGAAAATCGCCGCGCCGTCAAAGGCTTTAGGAAAAGTGAGAAGGTTGTTTATGTCAGCGGCGCGGAAGGAGTATATAGACTGGGCGTCGTCGCCGACGGTTAAAATATTTTTGTGGCGGCGGGAGAGTTTTTTTAAAATCTCAAACTGGAGGCGGTTGGTGTCCTGGTATTCGTCAACGAGGATGTATTGAAAGGTTTGGGCGTACTTTTTATGCAAAGAAGATATCTCTAAAATGTTCAGCCAGTTAAGGAGAAGATCGTCAAAGTCCATGACGTTAGCCTCTTTCTTTTTATTTTTATAGCGGTGGACAAGGCGTTTTATCTGGGGCAGGTACTCTTCGATGTGGGCGTAGTCATTAATGATTATTTCATCCACCTCTTTTAAGGAGTTGGCGGCAAGGCCTAATATGTTAGAAATAACGCCTTTTTTCGGAAAGAGTTTACCGCTTTTTCTAAATCCCAGCTCTTCAATACAGTCGTCGATTAAATCTTTGGAATCTTCCCGGTCAATAATCGTAAAGTTGTTGGTGTATCCGATGCTTTGGGCTTCTTTCCTTAGAATCAAGTTGCCGATGTGGTGGAACGTGCCGGCCCAGAGGCCGGAAAGGTTCGTTTTAAGAAGGCTTTCGGCGCGGTGAATCATCTCGTGAGAAGCTTTATTGGTAAAGGTGACAAGAAGGATATTGCTTGCCGCGACGCCCTTCTCAAGCAGATAGGCGAGGCGGTATATCAGAACACGCGTCTTACCGCTTCCGGCGCCGGCGAGGACCAAAGAAGGGCCTTCTCCTTCCCGGATGACTTTTAGCTGGTCAGGGTTAAGGTTGCTTTCGTAATCGATAACTGCCGTTGAGTGAAACGGTTGTAGCTTGTATTCTTTCATGGCGCGGCTGTTTATGTTGGAGATGGTTTACAACCAACGATTATCAGGAAGTATATCTTACCATTTAAGGCGAAAAAGAAAAACATAAAATTTATAACCACCGGATAATATTCCGGACATTATCCGAAAATAAGGCGCAAATTTATCTAGCAAGCCGGATTATTAGGAGACAGCGGAATAAATTCAAAGTGCAAAATGACAGAGAAAAATTCAAAAAGGATTTCATGATGTAGAATCAACAAGATAGAATGGCTTGATTCTTGATGTATGCATTTTGATTCGGAAATTTATTCTATTTTCACTGGCGGGAATTTTTGGGAAAACCCCCAGATAATATTTTGTTGAAGATAAAATCGGAAAGTGGTAAAATCTTTTCGGTACAAGAAGAGCCGTGCCATACAATAATTTGGTAATAAAAAAGAGGAGGAGTTATGTTGGTAAAAGAGCTGATGACGAAGAATGTTATTACTGTTTCTCCCGAGGCGTCTTTGAAAGATGTGGGGAAAATTCTTAAAGAGAAAAAGATCAGCGGCGTGCCGGTAGTAAATGACGCCGGCCGGGTCGTCGGTGTGATTACTATAACGGATTTATTAAGAATATTGGGGCGTATATATCAGTGGCGGGAGATGGAAAAAGGCAAGGAAGAGATGAACCTTAGCGAGATGTATGAACAGGAGAAAGAAAAAGCGAAAGTCAAAGACGTTATGACAAAAGATGTTGTCTCTTTGTCGGAGGAAGACACGCTAGACGATGTAATGAGAATGATGTTTGAAAATAAAGTCCATACCATCCCGGTGATGAAGGATAATCAATTAATCGGCGTAATCGGTAAACGCGACCTTTTATACGCCTGTTTCTAAATTTCACGGCTTCTATATTTCGCAAAAGCACGATATGAAAACTTAGGTTTTGTGTTTTGGCAAAACGATAATAGAATAGAGTTTTTCGTAATCTAACTCGCCGTTCAAGATAAATTATCACTCTTGAGGAGAAAACGCAGCGGTAATGCGGCGGAATCCCAGGTAAAAATACCGCATAAAAAATCCTTTTGGCCTTGAAGATATTAAATAAATATGGTATGTTATGTAAAGGGAATCTGGGTTTATTGTCGGGAGGAGGCAATGGGTCCAGATTTTTATTGTTTTTAAGCCGGATGTTCCGAGGCCTAAATAGATCGACGGACAGTAATTAAAATTATACGGTTTGAGTATATTTAGAGGTGCGCTTGATTAACATACGGATAGTTTTTATAAAAGTGAAAATAAACGGGGCGGTATTATGGTGGAGAAAAGAAATTCAGTAAGGTTTAAAGCTCCTTTTTATCTTAAGTGGAGCCTTGCCGATTCTTGCCAGGAATTCTCGGCAATCGGTAAAGATATCAACGCCAAAGGGGTTAAACTTCTTCTTGATAAACCGCACGGTGTCGCGGCGGAAAACTATGTGTCGCTGCATTTGTTGTTGCCCGATAAAACGCTGGGCGTTGTAGGGAAGGTAGTTTGGATCCAAAACTATCCTGACCGCCAAGAGTTAGGCGTTAACTTCGTAAAAATAATTGACAGCTATAAACAGGATATACTTGATTATATTTTTAAGTACTATCCGCAGGAACTTACCCGGCGCTGGTGGCAATAGAGTTCCCCCCTCTTTTTACTAGGCCAAAGATAAATTCTCTCTCTTTAATCGATTTTAAGTGTTTGTGACAAAAAACTCGAAAAGCATAGGTTTTTTTCTCAGGGCAGGAAGCGGTGTTCAGCCATTCTTACCTTATAGTCCAGAAATAGGGCGGCGGTGTAATTTGATAAGAGGGAGATAATTCTTCTTGAAAAAAACAGTTAATCCAGATAGAATTTAACAAATAAGAATTAATCGCGCGCTTAGCGGATATTTCCCGGCGCCAAAACAATATTATTTCCAATAGTTATAAAAACATGGCAGAGGAAGGTATATTTAACGGACAGGAAAAACGCAAGTATCACAGAGAGAAAATAGCTATCGGCCTTACATATTCGGTCCTGTCGCCTTCCCAGGGGGTAGGAATAATTCGCGATATAAGCGAAGGCGGTTTCCGGTTCCTTACCGACAAACAGTTAGTGCCTGGTACGATTATAAAAGCGAAATTTGAACTTCCTCGCGATAACGGCACTATTCCTATGGAAACTTTGGCTAAAATTGCCTGGTGTCGATTCACGGAAGAAGGGTATCTCATCGGCGTGCAGGTGTTAACCTAGTTTTAGAGACGGCTTATTTTTGCGAACAAGATCATATATACAAAGAGAACAGTTGTTTTTTTCTTGAGATAATTATTCTTTATTCTGGTATAATAAACTAGTGAATATCCCGAGGGGGCATAGAAGGTTGTTACCAGTTGCAACCGATCTTCCGGGCTCTTCAATAGCCCGCCTGCTTCACCCCTCCTCGGGAGGTTTCTTATAAACTTATAAACGCAGGGCAAGGGTAATTAATCAATCCGTAAGCGAAAAGAGAGATTAACCCGGTAAGATACATAGCGGAAAAGGAGGTCATAGATATGGCGAGAATTTTAGTTGTGGATGATGCTTTGTTCACGCGGAAAACGCTTTCTAATATCTTAGAAGAAGAAGGGTATGAGATAGTCGGCCAGGCCGATAACGCGAAAGATGCCATAGAGGTATATGGTAAGGTAAAGCCGGACCTTGTCACAATGGATATTATTATGCCTAAAATGGAAGAAATTGACGCGATTACCGCCGTACAGGAAATTATGAAGGAAGATCCTCACGCGAAAATAGTCATGATTTCAGCGATGAGCCAGCATAGCCTTGTCGTGAAAGCTATTCAGGCCGGCGCCAAAGGGTTTATTACAAAACCTTTCCACGCTTCCCAGGTGATCGAAATGGTAGAGACGGTTTTACGCGAATAGAGAAGTGTTACGATTATCTTTAAGAGGCCGCTAAAATTGTTGAAAAGAAATTTTTCCCTATCAGAGCGGGTTGATTTAAGTTTTTTTCCGCTATAGACGACGGAAGGTAATTATAATCCTTAACCCAACATTCGCGTTAGAAAACACAACTTTTTATTACCTCATGAAAACTATATGGTTATGAGAGCAATTCGTGAAATAAAAGAATGCGAGCAAATTTTTTAGGTAACCCCGCCCCGAGGAATTTCACATTGTGAAATTCCCGGGATTTAGTCCTTGGAATTTTCCTCACAAGGGAAATTCCTAAGGGCCTTTTACCCTAAAGGGTACAAGCCAAA
>JBDRDG010000110.1:0-11625 GCA_043821045.1 Candidatus Omnitrophota bacterium
AGTTTGGCTTGATCGTTCCGTCAATTATTGAAGATAAACTTATTGGTATTTTAATGCTGGGCGAAAAGACGGATTGGTCTCTTTATAGCGAGGATGACATCAACGTTTTCAGGATATTATCGCACCAGACAAGTTTAGCGATTGAGAACTGTATATTTTTTGAGGAGTTTAAAAAGACCCAGTCAAAGATATTTGAGGCGGAAAAACTCGCTTCTATCGGCGGCATGGCCGACGGCGTTGCCCATCAGATTAAAAACCGCCTCAACCACTTTTCCATCGCCAGCGGCGAACTTAAGTTCGAAGTGGAGGATTTTATGCAGAAGCATCCCGATTTAATGAATGATGCCGAGTGTAAGAAGACCTTCGATTATATTTTGGAAATAACCGAATCACTCCTTACCAATGTTAAGCGCACCGACGCGATTGTCCGCGGCATATTAAGTTACGCCCGCACCTCAGAGAAGGACAATTTTTTTGATTACTTTTCATTAAAAGAGATCATTAATCTTTCCATGGAACTGCTGCAGATAAAACATCAAACTTCCGATGTTGACCTTAAAGAAGAGATGGGGTCTATCGATATTATCTGGGGCGTTAAAGCCCAGATTATGGAGGTAATTTATAACATCCTTGACAACGCTTATGAGGCTACTCAGCAGTTAATCTTTCGTCTCGACGATAGCGAGAAATTAAATTACCGGCTGGATTTAAGGATATCGGCGCGGGAAGAAGAAGATTATTATCTGATTGTAATTTCCGATAACGGCATAGGCGTTAAGGAGGAGGATAAACTTAAGATTTTCGCGCCGTTTTTCACTACCAAATCTTCCTATAAACCTCTTTCAGCCTCGGGAAAATCCGGCACGGGTATCGGTATGTACATTGTCAAACGTTTAGTTGAAGAGAATCATAACGGCACTGTATGGTTTGAGTCGGAGTATATGAAAGGTACGACCTTTCATGTAAGGCTTCCCAAAACAAAGAAAAAAGCTGAAGAACGAAGAGAATGATCCATTCCGATTTCGTCCACCTGCACATTCACACTCAGTACAGCCTCTTAGACGGCGCCTGTCATTTAGAGAAACTTGTTGATAAAGCCAGCCGCCTGAAACTGCCGGCTCTGGCGATAACCGATCACGGCAATTTATTCGGGGCGATAAAGTTTTATAACTTGTGCCTAAAACGCGGGGTGAAGCCGATCATCGGCTGTGAAGTATACGTTGCTCCCCAATCGCGTTTTAAGAAAGAGTATAAACAGTCGGAAGAATCAAATTATCACCTTATCCTTCTGGCAAAAGACGAGCAGGGTTACCGTAATCTTCTTCGGCTTGTCAGCTTAGGCCATTTAGAAGGTTTTTACTATAAACCGCGTATCGACCGCGAACTTCTTATCCAGTATAATCAAGGCTTAATCGCCACAAGCGCCTGCCTTAAAGGTGAAATCGCCTCAAGTATTGTAAGCGGCAATCTTAATCAGGCTTATAAACAGGCTGATGATTACCTTAATATATTCGGTAAAGGCAACTTTTATGTAGAGATTATGGAGAACGGGATTAAAGAACAGGCGGTAGTGAATAAAAACCTTTTGAAGATAGGCAAGGATTTAGCTATACCTTTAATCGCTACTAATGATGTCCATTATTTAGAAAAAGAAGAGTCTTTTGCCCACGAGGTTCTTTTATCGATTCAGACGCAAAACACCTTAAATGACCCTTCCCGCTTTAAGTTCGGCAGCGACACGTTTTACTTCCGCACGCCGCTTGAGATGAAGGAAATTTTTAAAGATATTCCCGGGGCGCTTCGGAACACTCTGGAAATCATGCAGAAATGCAACTTGGTATTTGATTTCTCCCAAGTGCACCTTCCTAAGTTTCCCTTGCCCGCCGGCATCTCCGAAGATGTTTATTTACGCGAGATGTGTTTTGATAACGTCGAGAAGCGTTACGGAAAGATGACCGATAGAATAAGGGATAGGTTGGAGTATGAGTTGTCCGTAATAGGGAAAACAGGATTTTCCAGTTACTTTCTTATTATATGGGATTTAGTTAAGTTTGCCAAAGAGAACATGGTTCCTGTCGGCCCGGGGAGGGGAAGCGCCGCCGGAAGTATCGTAAGTTACCTGCTCGCCATAACCGATATTGACCCTTTACGTTATAACCTTATTTTCGAACGCTTCCTTAATCCCGACCGGATCAGCATGCCCGATATCGATATAGATTTTTGTTATGAGAAAAGAGTTCAAGTGTTGGAGTATGTCGGTGAACGCTACGGGAAAGACAACGTCGCTCAGATAATCACTTTCGGAACGATGCTGGCGCGGGCTGTGATAAGAGATGTCGGCAGAGTCATGGGCTTGAGTTACTCCGATGTCGATAAGATAGCCAAGACGATACCGGTTGCCGCCGGCCATAACGTCGATTTAAAAGAAGCTTTAAAAATCAGCGATGAATTAAAAACTATATACAATAACGATTCACAGATAAAGCAGTTAATTGATGTGGCGATACAGCTGGAAGGTCTTTCCCGTCACGCTTCGACTCACGCCGCCGGCGTGGTGATTTCCGATAAACCTTTGATTGAAAGAATACCTCTGGTGAGAGGTTCCGACGGAGAAATTGTTACCGGTTTTGACATGGATTCGTTGGAAAAAACCGGCCTTTTGAAAATGGACTTTTTGGGCCTTAAGACTCTCACCGTAATTGATGCGGCGATAAGGATTATTAAACGGACCCAGGACAAAGATATAAACATTCCCGATATTCCTTTAAACGATAAAAAAACTTTCCGGCTTCTTTGTAAGGGAGACACAATCGGCGTGTTTCAGTTGGAAAGCCGCGGCATGCGTGAAATATTAAAACGGATTGAGCCGAGCAAATTCGAAGACCTTATCGCCGTGCTCGCCCTTTACCGGCCGGGGCCGTTAGGCAGCGGTATGGTTGACGATTATATCGAACGTAAGCACGGCCGCAAGCCGCTTTCTTATCTTCACCCCAAAATGGAGCCGTTTCTTAAAGAGACTTACGGTATTATCATTTACCAGGAGCAGACTATGCAGATAGCCTCAAATCTGGCCGGTTTTAGTCTTTCCCAGGCCGACCTTTTGCGAAAAGCGATCGGTAAAAAAATCCCCGAAATCATGCAGGAGCAAAAGTCTCTTTTTGTTGAAGGATGTAAAAATAATAACATACCGGAAAAGACGGCGACGATTATTTTCGATTTGATTGATTATTTTTCCGGCTACGGCTTTAACAAAAGCCATTCAACCGCTTACGCTTTGATTTCTTACCAGACGGCTTACCTTAAGGCGAATTTTGGCGTTGAGTTCATGGCCGCCCTTCTTACCAGTGAGCGTAATAATACCGATAAGGTGGTGGAGTACGTTAATGAATCGCGGCGTATGGGAATTAAAGTATTTCCGCCGGATATTAACGAAAGTTATACCAATTTTACCGTAACCAAAGATAAGGATATACGTTTCGGCCTTCTCGCTATTAAAAATGTCGGTCATACCGCTTTGGTTAACATCCTCGCGGCGCGCAAAGAAAAGAAGTTCGAAGATTTCTTTGACTTCTGCCAGCGGGCCCAGGCGCGGACAGTCAACCGCAAAGTTCTTGAGAGTCTTATTAAATCCGGCGCCCTCGACACTTTTAATTTAAAGCGGGCACAGATGGTCGTTATGCTTGATGCTATTCTCGACCGCGCTTCCAGGAAAGCAAAACAGCCGGCCGGGCAGTTTATGTTTTTTGATTCTAACCCGCGGCAGGAAAATATTCCTAGCATAGAGGAGTGGCCGACCGATCAAATTTTGAGTTTTGAGAAAAGCCTTCTTGGCATTTACGTCAGCAGTCACCCCTTAGACGCTTACAAGGATATTATCGGCGCCTTTAACATAAAAAATATCGCTTCTTTCTATGAGGAGAGTTTTGCCCAGGATGTCGTTGCCGCCGGAGTAGTGACAAAAGTAAAAGTTACCGTAACGCGGCGGAAAAATGAAAAAATGGCCATAGTCAAACTGGATGATCAGACATCTTCGCTTGAAGTTTTCGTCTTCCCGCGCCTCTATGAAGAAGTCGCCATTTACTTAAAGGAGTCAAAGATAGTTTTCGTAAAAGGCGGCCTTCAGATTAAAGATAAGATGCCCAAACTCCTGGCCAATGATTTCATACCCGTAGAGAATGTTTTCTCGAAAGTTAAAGGTTTAAATATAGTCGTCCAGGAAGGAAAAATTAATCTTAACGAGCTTAAAGATGTATTCGCGCGGCACAAAGGAGAAGTGCCGGTATATTTTGTCTTGAAAAATAACCCTGTCGGCGGCATGAAAATCAGGACTTCCGAGAGCTTTCATCTGAGCATAAATCAGGCTTCGATTAAAAGCCTGATCGATACGCTGGGGACCGGAAACTTTTCCTTGACACTATAGGTACAAGGTGGTATAAAAAATTGACATGACTAAACGAGATATTGTGCTAAAAATAAGCGAAAAAACAGGGATAAAACAGATTCTTGTGAAAAAAGTCGTTCAACAGGTGTTCGACACTATTTTCGCGGCGATGAAGGAAGGCAAGAAGATCGAGATAAGGAACTTCGGCGTGTTTAAGGTGAAAAAACGCCGCGGACGCATCGGCCGCAATCCAAAAACAGGAGAGGTTGTCCCTGTACCGGAAAGAAAGATTGTGGTGTTCAAGCCCGGCTTAGAGATGAAGAAAGACATAAAATAATCCGCCTCTAAGTTGTAACCTTTCTTTAGCTTTCAAGCGAACCCAATTATAAGAGGCATTGTTTTTATCTGATTCGTTCTTCATAAACTAATCACTAATAAAATGGGCAAGATTTTCTTCCGCGTGAGAGGAACAAGTGATTTTTACCCGCCGCAAATTTCATCGTTTGAACATATAGTTGATACGGCAAAAAAAATCTTTAAAAATTTCGGCTACAACTGTTTAATCCTTCCCCATTTAGAGGATGAAGGTCTTTTCCGGCGCAGTGTTGGCGACGTAAGCGATATAGTTCAAAAACAGATGTTTAAACTAGAAGGGAAATGTATTGTCCTGCGGCCGGAAGGTACCGCCGGCGCGGCGCGTTTTTATATAGAGAACAATCTTGATAAGGCGGGAAGCTTGCATAAATTTTATTATAGCGGCTCAATGTTTCGCGGCGAGCGTCCCCAGAGGGGAAGGTTAAGAGAGTTTCACCATGTCGGCGCGGAAGCTTTTGGTTCCGACAACTTTTATTTAGACGCCGAAGTTATTGACGTAGCCTTTAGGATTATAAACGCGCTAAATATAAAAGACGTCACGCTAAAAATAAATAGCCTCGGCTGTTTGAAAGATAAGGAGGCGCTTGGCATTTTAATAAAAGACAGGTTGTCGTCACGTATCGCTAATCTATGCCAAGAGTGCCAGAGACGGTTCTCGCAGAATCCCTTGCGTATACTTGATTGCAAAGAAGCGGCCTGCCGTAAAGTAGTAGGGTCACTTTCGATAAAAAACGAATATTTATGTGTGAGGTGCCGGGAGCATTTCTCTAATTTGCTCGCTCTCCTTGACGAACTGGGTATTCCTTATAGTTACCAGCCCCTTTTAGTAAGTGGTCTTGATTATTACACCAACACAGTTTTTGAATTTACCACATCCCGTCTTGGCGCCCAGGACGCTTTAGGCGCGGGCGGGCGTTATAATAATCTTGTTAAAAAACTCGGCGGGCCGGATGTCCCGGCGGTTGGTTTCGCTTTGGGGGTTGAACGGATGTTGTTGCTTCTAGCCGGCGATTATACCCCGCGTCTTGACGTTTACGTCGCGTACACATCCGGCGCGGTATATAAAGAAGCGTATAAAATAGCGAGGCTTTTACGTGATAACGCTATTCCGGCCGCGATTGATTATAGTGATAAATCGCTCAAAGGCCAGCTGCGTAACGCCCAGAAATTAGGGGCTGTTTTTTCCGTCATCGTAGGCGACGAAGAGTTAAAAGACAGTTGCATTATCATGCGGAATATGAGAGAATCTATCCAAGAAAAAATCAAAATCGACGCGATTCTTGAGTGGATAAATAAACAAGGCTTAACCAGCGTTTAGCGGATAGCGTATAGAAATAACAACATAAATGTGTATACGCTAAACGCTATCCGCTATACGCTAATAAGAAGGAAATTTAATGCTTCGTACACACACATGCGGTGATTTGACCGAAGAGATTGCAGGAAAAGAAGTAACTCTTTGCGGATGGGTTGATACCCGGCGCGATCACGGCAAACTTATTTTTATTGACCTTCGTGACCGCTACGGGAAGGTTCAGGTAATTTTTACTCCCAAACCGCATGCGGAAACCTACAGTAAAGCGAAAGAACTGCGCAATGAAGATGTCGTCTGCCTTAAGGGAGAAGTTAACCTGCGTCCGCAAGGGACGCAAAACCCTAATATGTCTAGCGGTAAAGTAGAACTTTTCACCAAAGAGATTAATATCTTAAGTAAATCAGGCGATTTGCCATTTCCTTTGGAAGAAAAACTCGATGTCGGCGAAGATACCAGGTTGTTTCACAGGTATCTTGATCTTCGGCGTAGAAACATTTTAGATAAGTTCGTCCTGCGCCATAAATTTAATTATTTTTTTCGCGGTTTTTTAAGCAAAGAAGAGTTTCTTGAAATCGAAACGCCGTTTCTTACCAAATCGACTCCCGAAGGAGCGCGCGATTTCTTGGTGCCGTCGCGTCTTAACATGGGAAGATTCTACGCTTTGCCGCAGTCACCGCAGTTATTTAAGCAGATTTTAATGGTGGCCGGTGTTGATAAGTACTATCAGATAGTCAAGTGTTTCCGGGATGAAGATTTGCGCCGCGACCGCCAGCCGGAATTCAGCCAGCTCGACATAGAGATGTCTTTTATCGAAGAAGAAGACATCTATTCCCTGGTTGAGGAGATGTTCAGGTATGTTTTTAAAGAAGCTTTAGGCGTTGATATAGCTTTACCGTTTAGGCGCATCTCTTATGATAATGCAATCAGCGAATACGGTTCAGACAGGCCTGATTTCGGTGAAGGGGAGTGGCGGTTTGTCTGGGTAGTGGATTTTCCTCTTTTTGAGTTTAACCCCGATGAGAAACGCTGGCAGGCGCAGCACCACCCTTTTACCGCGCCGCTGCCTGAAGACATCGCTTTTTTAGATAGCGATCTCTCACGTCCAAGGGCGCGTTCATACGATTTGGTCCTTAATGGAAGCGAAATCGCAAGCGGTTCGATAAGAATTCATTCCGCTAGACTGCAAGAGAAGATTTTTAATATAATCGGCATATCTCAAGAAGAAGCCCATGCGCGTTTTGGATTTCTTTTGCGCGCTTTTAACTATGGCGTGCCGCCGCATGGCGGGATCGCTTTTGGCCTGGACCGTTTATACTCTATTGTAACCGCTTCCGAGAGCATACGCGAAGTAATCGCTTTCCCTAAAACTCAGAGGGGTGTATGTCCTTTAACAAACGCCCCGGCGGGAGTTGATCAGAAGCAGTTAGACGAACTTGCTTTAACTCTGATTTTAAATGACGAACAAGATATTAGTGATAATCAAGGCGGCGCGGCTTTACCCGAACCGGCAGACGGAATTAATTGCGATGCTGAACAGCCGTAGTTCTTGTGGAATATCAGTATAAGATAATCCTAGTCACTATCAAAAGGTTATGGATGAGGCATGAAATAACCAAGATACAAGAGACAATAACCAAATAACGACCAATAACCAAATTCCAAATAACCAAACAGAAATGATGGGAAAAATTACAAATCACAAATCCCAAATTACAAACAAATTACAATTTCCAATAAACAATATACAAAAGATTTTTGTGATTTGGGTTTTTGGATTTTCCCGCACCTTTGATTAATTTTATAGAGAGGGATCCCGCGCGGCGGGAGTATATTATTTGTAATTGGTGTATTGTATATTGTGATTTAATTGCAAACAAATTATTAAAGTACGGGATTTGTTTGTATCTTGTTTCTCGGTTATTAAACTTTTGACAATATGAAATCTTAAAGGAGGGGATGAGTTATGAAAAAACTTATATTTTTGTGCGCGGTGATATTCTTGGCTTCAGGCTGTCTAGTGCGTCAATATACTATTTATAAGGAACGGGTCGATACGAATATTTCCGGCAACCAGGGGTATATTTTTGGAACGCCTCCTAAGCAGGAAGGGAAGAAATCAGAGTTGGACAAGAAACGAGAGATAACCGTTTTTGAAATTGAGTGGGGCCCACAGCAGATTGAGAAAATAGCTCCCGTATCGGCTCCTTCCGCTGTTAAACAAAAACCGCCGTCTTCTCATGACGCTATTGATCGCGAGCTTCGCGTAAAGGAGATGCCGCTTGCCCCGTCGCCGTCAGCGCCGGTTGAGGTTATTCCCGTGGATAAAGATATCAGCGAGAGAAAAGTGGCATCTGTCGAGAAGAAAGAAAAATATCAGTTTTATACCGTGGAGAAGGACGAAACCCTTCAGAAGATATCCGAGAAGTTCTACGGCACTACTAAGAAATGGCAGTTTCTCTACGAGGAGAACAAAGATATCCTAAAGAGCCCGGATAAGGTTTATCCCGGCACAAAGATACGCATCCCGGTTTTAGATTAGAAGTTTTCTCCTTAAGAAGTAATGGAAAAGATTATAGATGTTTACGACAGTTCATTGATAAAAGGGGTTTTCGGAAACGGTGATCGAAACCTTGATTCTTTTGAGGGCAGGCTGGGTGTCAAAATTCATCTGAAATCAGAAGGCATAGCCGTAAACGGGCCTAAAGCGGCGGTCGATAAAGCGGCGCTTGTTTTAACCAAACTTATCAGTTTAGCCAAAGAGGGTTTGTTTTTAAACAGGGAAGAGGTTGAGAAACATTTTACCCCGGCGGATAAAAAGACAAAGCAGACGGAAGATCACGGGTTAAGAATATCGCTGGCGGCCCGGAAGAAAGTTATCCTGCCAAAGACGGCAGGGCAGAAGAAGTATCTCGCGGCGATAAAAGATTACGACATAATTTTTTCTATCGGTCCGGCCGGTACCGGCAAAACTTATTTAGCCATGGCTATGGCCGTTCAATGCCTCCTCGAAGGAAGGGCAAGAAGGATTGTTCTTACGCGTCCGGCTATCGAAGCCGGCGAATCATTAGGTTTTCTTCCGGGAGACATATATCAGAAACTCGGTCCCTATTTAAGACCTCTTTATGACGCTCTTTACGACATGATTGCCCCGGAGACAATCGACGAGTATCTGGAAACGGGAATTATTGAAGTCGCTCCTTTAGCCTATATGCGCGGCCGCACTTTGAACAACGCCTTTATTATTTTTGATGAAGCCCAGAACTGTACTCCTGAACAGCTGAAGATGTTTCTTACGCGTTTAGGATTTAATTCCAAGACGATTATTACCGGAGATATTACCCAAAGCGACCTTCCCGGCGGCAAGCCTAAGGGGCTTCTTGACGCGCTTAAGATATTAATGCCGATAAAAGGGATCAAGTTTATAAGGTTGACTAATAAAGATGTTGTAAGGCATCCCTTAATTCAAAAAATCATCAAAGCCTATGAGCGTTTTTATAGTGACCCGGAAGGCTAAAGTGAGGCCAAACCGGGTAAATTTATAGAGATATGTTTAAACCGTTTGAGCATAAAAGAAATGAAAATATTGGCGCTATAGTTTCAAGCGTGCTTTTTTTTACTATCGCCGTTTTTTTATTCTTATTTTATTCCATCTCCCTGTCTTCTTTAGTCCTCATCGCCGTACTGGCGCTTTACATGCATTTTTTCTACAGTAAAAAGAACCTGCCTTCGGTCCTCGATATGGTTCTTTTACTGTCTTTGGCACTTTTGATTATCGCTTTGACAAAAGTTACTTCAAAATTACCGCCGCGATTACTTCCTTACGCGGTTTCGGCTATCGGTTTTTCTATCCTTATTACTATGCTCTTTGATGATTTACAGCTGTCAATTTTCTTTTCGCTTATTATCTCTACTCTTGCGGCAAGCAGTCAAATAGGCGACAGCGGCCTGGCGGTAAGCATATCGTTATTTTCCGCCTCGATAGTAGCGGCAATGCTGAGTTTTCGGGTGCGTACGCGTTTTCGTATTATCCGCGCCGGCCTTTTAGCGGGAGCGATACAGTTTGCCGTGGCTTTTATCGCCCAGAAAGGAGAACCGCACAGCTTCCTTGCTTATCACGACATGGAACTGTTGAAGGTCTGTTTGCTTAACGGCACAATTTCCGGCGTGGTCGTCGGCGGGATACTGCCTGTTTTCGAGTATATTTTTCGCGTGGTGACGAACATCTCTTTGCTTGAGCTTTCCGATTTTAACCATCCGATTATGAAGATGATGATTTTAGAGGCGCCGGGAACCTACCAGCACTCTTTAGTGGTGGCGAATTTAGGCGAGGCCGCCGCCGAAGCGATTGGCGCTAATCCTCTTTTAGTAAGAGTAGGCTCTTATTACCATGATATCGGTAAAATTCCCAAAGCCCACTATTTCGTCGAAAACCAGATCCCTTACCGGGACAGCCATAAAGACCTTAAACCTTCGATAAGCAAGATGATTATTATTAACCATGTGAAGGAAGGCGTGGATTTGGCAAAGAAACACCGCCTTAACCCTAAAATAATTAATTTTATCGTCCAGCATCACGGCAAATCTTTGGTTTATTACTTTTACCACCGGGCGCGTGAATTAGAGCCGGAAAGGGAGGATGAAGAGGAGTATCGTTATCCCGGCCCCCGGCCGCAGTCGAAAGAGGTGGCAATTGTCGCTTTAGCCGATACGATTGAAGCTCTTTCCCGCACGCTTGAGGAACCTACACCGGCCCGGATTAAAGAAATGGTCCAGGAAGTCGTGCGAAAGAAATTCATTGAAGGCGAACTCGATGAGAGCGATTTGACCTTGAAAGATTTAGAGAAAATAACCGAAAGCTTTGTGCGAATACTCAACGCTATTTTCCATACCAGAGTAAACTATCCTCAAAATGGTACGAATAAAAAACCTGCAAAATCGCAAGACGATCAATCAGAGTAAAATCCGCGGGATTATAACGATAATTTTAAGTTATTTAAAAATACCTGATAAATCTCTATCCCTTGTTCTTTGTGATAACGCGCTAATCCGCCGCCTCAACCGTAAATATTTTAACAAAAACAGCCCGACGGACGTGATCGCCTTTCCTTTAAATGATAAATTTTCGCCTTCTTTCCTGGGGGAGATTATTATTTCGATTGAAGAAACGTTAAAAAACTCCCGAGTTTATGAAACTAGCTTTAACCGCGAGTTTAAACTTTATCTTATACACGGAATATTACATCTTCTCGGTTACAGCGACCGTAAAAATAAAGGCAGGGCGTTAATGGAGAAGAAACAGGAAGAAATAATTCTTTTTCTTGGAGAAGCTTCACGCAACAGGTAAAACGCGGCATTTATTGAGCGGAGCTTAAATAAACTTTTAGTTCAAGAGTGATCAAAAATCAAAGGTCAAAATGCAAAATGACAGAGATTCTTGATACTCGATCCTAGATACTAGATTCTCGTTACTAATATAATAAAACGAGCATCGAGGATCCAGGATCTATAACGTTTTGCATTTTTGAATTGGCTGACCGAATAATACAAACTATGT
>JBDRDG010000111.1:0-6664 GCA_043821045.1 Candidatus Omnitrophota bacterium
GAAATCGCGGGATCAGCAAGAAAACTGAGAGCTGAAAAAGGACTTAGGCAGAGTGATATAGCAGGAAAGGGTATCAGCCTTACTGTAATTCAGAGAATCGAGGGGGGACGGGACAACTATACCATTTATTCTTTAATGAGAGTTTATCAAAAATTAGGAGTCTCGTTAAGAATCTTTATATTAAGAGAACACGATAGCTATAGTATTAAATTCCAATCCAGCTCAGGGCTGGTTTCTTCCGAGTCTAAAACCCGGGATCGGTTTACTATCCTTGACGGCAGTATCAGCCGGCGCGGCCCGCCGGGCGGTAAATTTATTAAGATTTCCTTATTCCTGCTGATGTTTTTCACCGTCTTGATCCCTCCCGCGTTTTCAGTTAATCCTGCCTTATCCGGTAAAGGGCCTGTAGATAAGACAGTTTACCAGTACATGTACCGCCTTGACTACGATCATCTTTTAGCCACAAAAAATAAAGGGGTTGTAAAAACTTTAGGCCGCCAGCCGTGCCTGATTAATTGTCTTGGCAACTATCTTTTTATTAAAGAGATAAAACCTGAATTAAGCCGGCCGAGAACATGGACTATTCACAAAAAGCGTATTTTCAAAGATTTTAAGGTAAAGACTATTCCTATACAGCCGTTCGCCTGGGCGGATTTACCTTACGATTTCTACAGCGGCGGCAAGAGATATTGGATTATGGGCATCGAACAGACAATCAACTTTGTTCCGTTTGATAGCGCTATGCTGTATTACACCAACCAGATAACGCGCGGCCAGTTACGTAAAGATATGGTGTCGTTAAGGCTCAGCGATTTAAAACAGATTACAAAAAAGACTTCTGTCACCGCGACAATAGAAGACGATGATTATTTACTCCGGGTCGTAACGCGGCGTAAACAAGATGCCTTAGCCATAACTTGTCCCAATGGAAAAACAGTATTTGTTTCCGTTTGGGACGTTATGAACAATAAAGGCCGCGTGGCCCTTAATAAAAGCGACTATAAAATAACTATTTCACCGGACGCGAAAAATTTAATTTTTACAAGCGCGCTGCGCTATCTGGCTGGTTATAAAAACAGGGCCGGTTCGGCTTTGATTATTGAGCGTAGACAGGGTAAAACCGGCGCGTCTTCACCTCTTTCCGATGAAGCGAAACAAGTAAAGGGCAAGCAGCTATATATATGTATGCACAGTTTTGTGAATGTGAAACTGGCGATGTGCCTAGGGCTGTTAAGGTTCGGGGCGCCGGATAACGCTGTATCCGATGAAATATTACAAGCAATGCGAAAAGAGTTAGGCGAATTGGGATTGGGACTGAGTAAAGTAGTAACAGCTTCTCAAGCAAAAGATGTCGTTGAGAGGATTTACGCCTACATCGATAGAGTAAAAAGTTTTATTGATGCCTGGCGCAGTCAGTCAGATAAGTTTACTGAAGTTTATGATAGGTATGTGGGGGGTGATGGGTTTAGCCGGTTCAGAGAGAGAATGGTTGGATTAAGCGGCGATATTAATCAGATGCAAGGCAGTGTTGATGAGAAAGATATGGGACCGGACGTAGAAGATGTCTGGATTAGAGTAAAAGCCGGGTTGCAGGTAATGGTAGATTATATTCAGGGTATAGTGTTTAGTATGGATAGGTTTACTAATCAAAACAATATCGTGCAAATCTATCAGGCGGCAGAAGAAGCCTTTGAACTTGAATATTTGTACTGGGATAAACTGAGCGGCGTGCGAAGTTTATTTGAAATAATCGCTTTTATGAACCTGTTGTGTCAAGAAATAACCGCTTTTGTTGATAAATGGCGAGAACGTTCAGAACTGTTTAATCGTTGCTTCGAATATAGCGGTGAAGAATCTTTCTTCTTTTTGTTAAACGAAACACAAACAAATCTCACGAAGCAGCTACGCCAAATGACCGGCTATAAACAGGAGAGAAACGGGTTTCTAAACCCTTTGCCAGGCGAGAAAACGAGGAAATCATTACAAAAGTTACCCCATCCCGCCGGCGGTAAAAAGAAAATAGGCGGGCATCTTCGTTTAGTGGTCAATAACAAAAAAGGAAACGGATCTTCGTCGATAGATATGGTTTCTTATGTTGATTTTCCGCAAGAAGAGGATTCTGTGGCAATCGCGAAGAGGTTTATGACAGGGTCGTTAAACGTATTAAACCATTGTGCGCGGACATCGCGAATCGCCGGCTGTCTTGCTTCTTTGCTTGATCTTCCCGAAAAAGATAAAAGGGAAGTGGAATTTGTCGGTCTCACGCATGATGTCGGTAAATGCGGGAACAGGTTTTTGCTTGCTTTAAACAATTATCCGGCAAAACTGCCTTCCGCATGGTACAAGTATTTAGGGCGTGAACATGCCGTAAATTCTTTAGCGGTATTTAAAAAATGCGGGATTCCATTGACTAAAAGTCAAGAGGAGTTGATATTATGGCATCATTTTCCCGCGATGTTCAGCGGGAATATCCTGGGTCAGATTATTTCTCTCGCTGACTGGCTTGACGCAATACTTGATTCCTCACGCCCCTACCATTGGGTGCGGCGCTCCGTGAGAGAGATTGATGATTTGCCGGGTAAATTAGATGAATATCTTAATAACGGAAATGTATGGGGTAAGACCGGGCTGTTGCCGGAGTTAAAACAGGTAGTGGATACTATCGCTGAACACGAAGAGTTGACCGTTATACTTAATATGAGCCGGGAACATAACCTTCCATCAATTTATGATGCCGTGGCAAGCTGGTTTGATTCTGACCGGGAGATGTTCTTATGGTATGTGAATGCCCTTTTGAGGCGGATTGGTAGAACAAACGATGATGGCCAGTTGATAAAGTTTATCGAGGCGATCCATAAGAAAGGGATTGTTGATTTTCGGAAGGAAGATCCGGCGCGGCTGTTTGTATCCGAAGTGTTGCCGCGTGAGATAGCCAGGCATCAGGATATCGGTCTTACCGCCTCGAATGATTCCGCGGCATCGCCGCTTGAAGGCCAGTCCGAAGAAACGTGGTGGCTTTTCCAGACAAAGCCCGGCAAGGAACAAACGGCTGTTGCCTCTCTAAATAGGGTCGGTATAAAGGCAGAGTTAACAGGATACGATAGTTATATACTTGTGTTGTGGCAATCTCACGCTAATGTTGATCGTTCAGATAGTTGGCGCGATTTAGGGATAAATATGGTTAGTCAAGTGCCGGAAGACGCGTTAGGAAATTATTTGCCAGCGATGAATGGGATGAGAGCATCGTCATCAGTCGATGTCGTTAAAGACAAAGAACTTATATGGGAATCAATTTTTTCCGGTAATATGGAAGTCGCCTTAGGCCGCCTGTTAGTCTTGCGGCAGGGTTTAGAACAAAAAATTACAAGCGGGCGGGCGACGGAAAGGGCCGGGAATGTGCTCCATTATCTTGATTGTCTTGATATGGCGGTGTTCATACTTATTCAAATGCAGGATTTCTCTTCGCTTGATGAGATTTGCCGGGAAGCTTTAGCTTTAATAAGATCTCATAAGGTTGACAACGCGGCGCGCGCAGAGAGGTTTAATAAAATAAGAGAATGTATTGGCGCTATGCGTATGTATTATGAAGATAAAGACAGCGATGGGGCGGTAGCGTTCCTTAACAGGTTAATAGCAGAAAATCCGCGCAATAGCATGGCTTACTACTATTTAGCCACTATACTCTATCTTACCGGCAAGAGGCAGGAGGCCGAACGAGTATATGAACAGGCGGTTGATAAGCTGGGAAAAGATGAGCCTCTTTCACGGGCCGATGCCTATAAAAAGCTAGGGATTATCGCTCAGACAGGGGGCGATTACGATAAAGCGGTAAGCTTGTTACAAAAATCGTTGAGTATTAATCCGGTTGACCCCGAACCGGAGATCCAGCTGGGTATCTGTTATACCAAACAAGGCCGGTACCAAGAGGCCAAAGGCCATTTCGCCGCTTACGTCAGGCTGGGCGGCGATAAGATTAAAGCTATGGTTAACATGATGCTTATATTTTTGTATGAAGGCGACGCTGACCGGGCGGCGGAGCAGTTAAAAGAGATTTTAAAGACCGACGCGGAAGATTTAACTTTATACTTTATCATATTGGAGAATTTTCTTGATGATCCGCAGGCGATAAAAGCTATTTTTACTATTATTCTTGCCTATTCCGACGAAGATGTGCAGGTGAAAGTAAGGCGGGCTTTACGCAGGTATCCTCAGGACGAAAGGCGCGTATCGGAAGCCAGTATCTGGACGCTTTTGGATATATTGGTAGAAATGAGCGGCCAGACAGAAAGCGGTATTGACAAGAATCTGGCCTTGGTCGTAGACGCCCTTACCGTCGGGCTGTCAAACAGAAACTTTCTTTTAGCTGTTTTGAACAGTGAGGCGGCGGATGAGGCCGAAGGCAGTAAAGATTTCGCGGCAAAAGAGGCCAGAGAAAAAGACGCGATGGCCTTTTTTGATAAAGCCTTAGAGATATCGCCGAAAAACGTAAACGCCATGCATCGTTACGGCACGTTCCTTTTTAGGCGGGGTGAGCTTGAACGTTCGGTAAGTCTATTGCGCCAGGCGATGGCCGGCATGGGGGAGAATTACCGTAACCGCGGCGTCCTTGTGCGTGATGCGAGAAACGCGTATTTTATCCGCGCTGCGCGCTTAATGCAGGATTTTAAAGCCGGCAGGGAAGTTGACGATATCGAAAGCGTTGCCCGGGAGGCGTTGACTCTCTTTGAAGATGGGTTATTGATATCACTTGAGCTTGAGAAGTTACCCGAAAGCGACCCGTCCCTTGAACATAAAGACAGAGGCGCGTTATATGGCGCGGTCATCAGTATCAACGAGTGTTTTAACGAATCGCTTGAGCGGTTAACACAGGCAATCGATCTTCTCTCGCGGCTGTCTGCCGGCGTGCCGCGACAGAGCATGACCTACAAAATATTTTGCTGCGGGTTAGGAATACTGTATTTCTCGATGAGCAAGCTAAGCGGACGCTTAGTCAATAAAGAAACTTTCCGCTTCTTTGAGCTGGCCCTAGCAAACCACCCTAGAAATGATAAGTTTTCTAACGTGTTGCGGTTCAGTGTCAATCAGCAGCGCGCCTACGCTTACTTCCGCTGTAACGCGCTTATTGAGGCGCAAGGCGATTTTAATAGCTGTATTAAACTTGCTTCGCAAGGATTGGTAAAGGTTGATCAGGCGGTAGTCGTTTCTATGCGCCTGATGTTAGGCCGGATTGATTACGAGCTGGGCCGCTTTAAGGAGGCTCTCCGCGCCTTAGAAGGCATGGATGTGAGCAGTGTTTCTCCGGAAGAAAACGCTGCTTTTTACCAAACGACAGCGGACGCTTATCGCTGTCTCGCTTTTATAGATAAGGATGGGGAAAAACTGCGTAAGGCCAAAGAATATTACCAAAAAGCTTTAGAAGTAATAGAGCGTTTACCCGGAAAGGTAGGCCGCGCGCCTCTACAGTCGCATTTAGCCAGTGTTGTTTACCAAGAAGGCGATAATCAAGGAGCGCTTGGGTTGTATACGCGGTCGTTACAAAATATTTTACCTGAAAGGTCTTTGCCTGTTAGCGGTAGCCGGTCTCTGGAAGATTTGATGCGATGTTTAGAAGCGGATCCGGGCCTAATTGCCTATGATAGTCATGTACGACCTTTAGTCGTCATTCTTGCCGGTGTAGGTGAAATTTGCGAGTGTGTTAACGATGAAGGATTGGCAAAAAGAGCTATGTCTTTAGCTGTTCGTTTTGCCCGGAGAGAGATAGACCTGCGGCGGGCAGCCGCGCGTTGTGTCGGTGCAGAGGTTGGTTTGTTTAACGGCATGCCGGCTATGGTGCTCACTGTTTTGGCTGATGAAATGATCGTGGAGCCGGATCACTTAGCGTTGATGACCATTCTCTATGATTATTGGTTTCAAGGAGATTGCCGGACATGGCAGGAACTAGTTGATGAAAGTGTTATGAAAGTCATAAAACCCGATGCCCTTGAGTTAACGGGCCTTCTTTGTTCTCTCTGGCGCACAATGGATTACCGCGCTTGGGCGAAAGTAGAAGATATTCTTTTGAAGGTTAACAGGCTCGGGTTTAGGCCAAAAGAAAGCAGCCGGCTGGAACAGTCGGTTGAAGCGGAAAAAACCAAAGTCCGCGGCGAGCTGGGAGCGCATTTGGAGGTGATATTACGCAGCCGTATGGCAAAAGTAAACGGCGCGGCGAAACCGGCTGCCGGGAAAAAGAATGGTAACGTGTCTCCCAAAGATTTTGAGGGTTTAGTTAAACCTAACGCGAAGAAGGTCCTCGCTGCTATCGCGAGAGATTCTAAAGTGCAAAAGTTAGTCCAGCGCGCGGCAGTGGTCTTGTTCATCGAGAAACGGGCTTTAGAGGAGACAAGCGAGCAGTACGTTTTAGCCTGCGCCTTATCGCTTTACATTGAAGGCCGGTATCCCTATGTTCAAAAGCTTGTCGGCAAGAACAGAGTCCGCATGGCTTTAAGGCGGTTTGTCATTATCGATGGCTGTAAAGATAAGTGGGGCGCGTTTATCCGCGATGATTTTGTGCCGTTGGTAATAGATATAGCCGTTAAGGAGGAAGGATCTTCTTTAACCGCGATATTTAAGGCGGATCAGACTGTTGGCGGGTTAACTGATAAGTTAGTTGATATGTCGAAAAAAG
>JBDRDG010000112.1:0-3246 GCA_043821045.1 Candidatus Omnitrophota bacterium
GCATAGCCGTTAGGTATGACGAAACAGGAAAGGCCTTTTTTATTCGCCATCTGCGCGGCGCCTTTAATCACGGCGTTAAGGCCGCCGCAGTCGCCGCCGCTTGTGATTATGCCGATGTTTTTCATGTTTACTCCTTTTTAATCAGATTTTCGACTAGATTTTTTGGTGAGATGTAGTTTATCATAAGAGGATAAGAAGTCAAATATAATTTGAGTTGTTGTGTGAATAAAACAGCGCGATTTAAAAGATATTCTCTTTTCCTTGGGTGTTTTTAATATGGCAGTCAGACGAGAAATAGATCCCTACTTATATTATTTTTTTAGAGATAAACTCAGCGGTAATTTATAGGTAAATTTTTATGCACAACAGTGTGATAACGGCGACAACGATCCATCCGATAACTGATGAGATTGTGTTAAAAATGATTTCTTTCTTCAGTATTTTCCTTAAATCACATAAGAGGCCCACACTGGCCAGGGTCGAACCAAAGAGTATTTTAAATAATGGACTAATCGGTTTAGCGTAAGAACTTAAAGGAGTAAAGGTAAACAGCAAAGAACCGCCAAAAAAGAGTATGCCGATGAAAACACCGTAGTTTATGGCGCTTCTTCGCAGCTGGCTAGACATTTTCCCGGAACTTCCTGTGTTTTTTTGGTTAAGGAACATGATAAGGAAAGCCACCGGAATAATTAATGATGTCCGGAAAAACTTAATCGTTGTGGCAAGACCTACCGTTTCTTTACTCATAAAGCTTGCCGCCGCCTTCACCGCGCCGGTTTGGTTTAGAGTGAGGCCGCATAATGCGGCGTATTGATTGGAAGAGAGAATGGCAATATTTTGTATGATATACCACGTTGAGAAAACAGATATAAGACCGGTAATTACAATTGTCAGTAAGGTCGCCGTGGTTTCTTCCTCATCAGCGTCAACAAAAGGTATATAAACCGCCGTGGCTGACACGCCGCATATGGAATTAGCCCCGGAATTTAGAAAGGACAATTTGTTGTTGTTTATCCCGAATAAATATCTGTTGCATAAAAAGATCACGATAAAATATAGAAAAATATTAATGATAGAAATAAAGAAAATAGGAGCGTCTAGCTTAGCCCATTTGAGCCAGTTGATCTGCGTCCCATATAGGAATAGGCCTACGGGTATAAGGATATCTTTACAGAGAGCCGTTCCCGTCCATAATAATGTTTTCTTCCTGATTAGAGTGCTGACAATTATCCCGCCGATAAAAGCGATGAAAAAACCGTCTAAAAGGGGGTGGTATTTAGAAAGGATATTGCCAAGATAGGATAGAGAGAAAGCGATTATTATCCCGGGGACAGCTAAAAGAATAATATTTTTATTTTTCATTATTTTCTCCTCTCTTAATTAAGATATATCTATACGGTCAACTTTCAGTATTTCTTTGGCGGCATCAATCACTTTTTTCTCTAATTCCGGATCGATGGAAGGACTATCTTTAATGCTGTCGAGGTTTATTCCTTGATTCATTAGGGTCATCTTAAGACGCGCTTCGGACAGATTTTTAAGGAAGGACCTTGCCTTTACATAATCGATAATCTTTTTTACGTTATTGGCCATATCCACCTCCTTTTAGTATGTATTCAAATTAGCACTTTGTTTATATCCAGTCAACAGAAATTATTGACGTATTTTATCTTAAGTAGTATTATTAGGCAGTATGACTTAAAGAAATATCCACTAATATTATTTTATTATGGCGTAAGGAGATAACGCGGCTATGAATCTTTACTTAATAATTATCCTGTTTATTTTAATCGGCGAGTATTTTTTAGATTTGGCGGTTGAGAAGTTGAATCTTTCCTCCGCCAAATCATATTTACCCGATGAGTTTGCCGGTTTTTATGACGACGATAAATACGCGAAATCACAAAACTATCTAAAGGAGAGCACAAATTTTTCTCTAAAGGAAGAGACTTTTTTTACCGCCCTTATCGTTTCTTTTATCCTTTACGGCGGGTTTAATTGGGTTGATAAGGCGGCCCGCGGGCTAAATTTTGGGTTAATACCCACGGCTTTGGTTTTCGCCGCCATTTTAATTACCGGCCAGCGCATATCGCAAATTCCCTTTTCAATATACCGCACGTTTATTATCGAGGAGCGGTATGGATTTAACCGTACAACACCCAGGACTTTTATCGCCGATGTTTTTAAGAGCCTTTTTCTGACTATCTTGATCGGCGGCATTGTTTTTGGCGCCGTGGTATGGTTTTTCAATTTCAAGCCTAAGACGGCGTGGCTTTGGTCTTGGATAGCCGTTACGCTATTTGAATTGTTCGTTATGTTTATCGCCCCTGTTTTCATCCTGCCTATTTTTAATAAGTTTGTTCCTCTGGAGGAGGGGGATTTAAAGCAAGCTATCGAGGAGTACGCTAAGGCGGAAAATTTTCAGATGAAAGGGATATTTCGCATGGACGCTTCCCGCCGCACAAGTAAATCGAACGCCTTTTTTATCGGATTCGGTAAAAATAAGCGCGTTGTCTTGTTTGATACGCTTATCGCTAAACACAGTATCGATGAACTGGTTTCTGTCCTTGCCCACGAGGTCGGCCATTACAAAAAGAGACATATTATGAGTATGTTCGTAATTTCAGCTATTACTCAAGGGTTGATGTTTTTTATCCTCTCTTTCTTCATTAATAATCAGGGGTTATTCGATGCCTTTAAGATGGAGAAAGTTTCTATATACGCCAGTTTGGTGTTTTTTGGTTTTCTTTACGCGCCGATAAATATGATTTTTTCTATATTAACTAATGTCCTTTCCCGCGGATACGAATATCAGGCCGATTCCTACGCGGTAAAAACATATAAAAAATCGGAGGCGTTTATCCTGGCTTTGAAGAAATTGACCGTCGATAATTTGTCAAATTTAACCCCCCATCCTTTCAAAGTATTCCTTCAATACAGCCACCCGCCGGTTGTGAAAAGGATCGAAGCCCTGCGAAGAATTAAAGCGGATAAGCCACGAGTAATTAAAAATAAACTATAGGGTCGTCCGGTAACAATTTTTTCTCTATAAAATGAGGAAGATATGCGGCGATAAAGAAAGCGCTTTCAGGAATTTTATCTTATAAATATAATTTTTGCCCAAAAATATGGTATTATTTAAGAAATAGGACAATAATTTTTTAATGCTTGGAAAAGCTGTATCATATATAGTGTATACAAATAAATTTAAATTAAAAATATCCAATGCAAAATTAAAAATGAGAA
>JBDRDG010000113.1:0-3923 GCA_043821045.1 Candidatus Omnitrophota bacterium
CGGCAACGAGTAGATGTCTATACGGATAATCACGCTTGCGCCGAGGTTTATCTTTTCGACTGGCAGCCTTTCTTTGACCCGTTGACTGAAGAAGGGAAGCCTTACCGTAAACCTGTATTTGATTCGTTGGCGAAAGAAGGCACGGTTCACCGTTTTACCCAGGAAATAGTTTTTGGGCGGTCAGCTTATCTTTTTCTGAAAAGATTGGCGGTTGATGTGGATATTTTGTATATGGATGGAGCGCAAAGTGTAGCCGCGGCTAATATCTTTTCAAAGAAAAATCCCAGTTGTCATGATTATGAGCGGAGGCCTTTTGAACATACGAGGATTATCTGGGATATAACTAAAGGTATAGATAAACCGTTCGATGCCCGTGCGCTTGGTACGGATGTTGACCGGATGATGTATCATATAGGGCTTGATGAGAATGTTGCCGGCCTGTTTCGTCAGATATTTCTGCTTTCCTCCGGTAAGCTGGATTTATCCCGCGCGGCGGCGCATCTTGCCGACATGATGATTTGTAGTGAAGAAAGATTTGCCCAGGGGATAGGAGGGTATTTTACGGCTTATGCTAAAGCGTACAATTATTTTACCGTGCCGCGTTTGGTCATAGGGCCGTCGGGAAAGGGATGGCGGGTAGAATTCCTAAAGGGTGTATTTACCGGCGACGCTAATTACAAAAGCGGGCCATTGTTAGAAAAAGATAAATCCAATGAAGCAAATTCATCAATAAAATCAACACAAAACCGTGTCCGTTCCGGGAACGGACAGACCGGTTCGTCGCTCGCTGATAAAATAGCTCAAAAAGGCGAATTAAGTATGGTTCATTTAGATTGGCGATTAGCGGTTAGCGCCTCAATACAATTAACCAAAACCAATGCATACCCCGATGGTGTGCATCGCGGGTCGGGATCTTCAAGCGCGGTTTTCTCCATCATCGGGCAAGAAAGAATGGATGCTATTATGGATGAGGCGTTTCTTTACGGTATGTATATGTGGAGAGACCGGATGGCCGCGCTTTATTTAACAAAACCGGATAAGTTTCGCGGTGATTTGCTGACGTATATGCGAGAAGGCGTTATCGCTCAGGAAGAGTATGATAGATTTTTGTCAAGTATGAATAGAGGTGACTGGATTATCAACGATGTTATTCAGGTGCTGCAACCAAGAGTTGTTCAAAAACCCATTGGCCTTTGTAAGGACGTAAGCTGGGCGATCGTTGTCCGTTTGCAACAGATCTTGGGGGATAGGGAATCAAACGTTATTTTCGCCCGGATCTCAGGTATGGTTTCAGTTAACGGTGTTAGTAAAGACTACGTAATCGCTGCCGCCTATAGCGGCCGGGAGATTGAAGTTTTTGATCGTACGATACAGCAGTTTTGTAGTGAGCGTGACAGGTTCTATGGTTCGTTCGAAGAGTATTGTGGGTTTGCTAAGTTCATTCCGCGAAAAGGTGTGATAGGCAGTTTACAAGCGGAGTTGTCAAAGAGAAGAGCCAGTTCTTCAGTAAATTCTAACGGCGAGATGTTTCTTGTTTTGCCAAAGCCAGGCTGTAAACAGATCGTGATCGGTGTTTTTATTCGATGGGGTTTCGATGTCGTCAGTCACAGGCATTCTGGATATATTGTTGTAAGGGAAGAAACTAACACACAACGGTTCTCAGACGTTTTGCCGCGCGGCAAAGTGGCTAATTATCAAGCGATTACCGAGGTAGAGTTTGATGATTTTGTAAGAAACCAGCAGTGTTCTTCCTCGGTTACTCTTGATATCGCGGCTGATAAAGAAAATATTTCTGAAGCCAGAGGAAGCTCTTCGGCCATTAGCGAGAAAGAAATAGAAGGATTTGTTTATCCCAAGGTTTATCAAGAATATATTAAACCGGCCGTATCTATCCAAGCTGCCTGTGTGGGCGGTTTAGAAGAGATATATGCCGTAATAAAAGAGTTAATATCCGATTGCCGTAAACGATTTAAAGATCATTTGTATTACGAAGTAGCCGTTATCCCGGCATTAGTAAAATTTACAAAAGGAATAGCTGCTTTAACAGAGGCTGACGCTGTAATTAAAGATCAGATGGATGATTTTGTAAGACGTTTTGGTTATCCGTTGCGTTTTTACCAGTCAGGCTTTATCTCGACGGGACTTAAACAGGCAAAAGATCTTGATCATTTAAAAGAATTGGATAGTCTTGTGAAAGAGTTTATATTTGCTTCACGCGAACTTTCCGGTGAGTCCGAAAATTTTGAGTTACATTTACTGCCGGTATTAATTGAACAGTTAACGGATGTAAGTATTCTTAAACTTATTCTTTCTGCTTGCCGGCGCAGTAACCATTATTTAGTCTCAATAGCGGAAATCATTTTACTGCGGCAGAGAATTGAACAGGTTAAGAAGGCTGGATTAAAAATAACCGAACAATTGTTTGTTGATTTTTTTCAACAGATAGATCCCCGCGGAGCCTATTCCCGCGTTCCGACGACTATTGCCGCTAAGTTGTTTTGTAAGAGAAAAGATCTGCGGGATGAGGCGGGTTTTTGGGATAGATTTGCCTTAAGTATGGATCCTTGGGGGCAGTTTGATGGTTTCGGAGTTAATGAGGAAGTGACTTTACTAACCCCTTCGGCTTCAACCTATGAGGAGTTTGCCCGTTATCTTGATCTGGTTATGTCTCAGTGTTTTCAGCCGGGGGCGGTTGTGCGTATTCAGTTAACTAAGGGTACTATATATAACGATAAGAAAGAAGATTTCGATAAGGCAAAATATTTAGATATTGCCTTACATGCCGCGGCGTTTCTTCCCGCCGAATATCCCGGTTTAACTATAGATGAGGCTGAGAAGATAGATAAGGATGCTAAACGACGTAAGTTTAGCAGTATTAGCCCGGTAGCCGAAGGAGCAGTAATCTTTAGAAAAATAAAGACAGCAGATAACCAAGTGCCTTTAGATTTTTTGATTAATTACTTAGTCGTTAGCGAAGGGATAGACCGGATGCGGATTGCGGTTGGTTGTGAATCGTTTGAGGGGGTTGATGTAATTGTTTACCGGGCCCTAAACACACCGCGGGAGAGAAGAGATGTTTTAGATACGTTTATAAACTCGCTATACGCAGAGATACGTAGTCGGTTACCCTTTATTATTCCTGATAGTTTTGAAAATGCCAGTTTTGCTGTTGCACTTTTTGATCAGGAGTATAATCAAGGCAGTTTTTTCCTCGGTAATAAAAGTTCCGATGATGAGGCGTTTAGGGCGACAGCGAAAAAGGTCGAGGAACTCTTAGGGAGGTCTTTTGTAAAATCAGACATCTGGCGAAAAGATTTGGTTCGGTATTTCTACCTTATCGGCAGCGCCTATGTTTCATGGGTAAAAGTTAAACGCCGAATGAAGCCTAGTCGGTTAGATAAAGAATTATCTAACATATATAAAACGTTTATAAAAAAGGTAAAACAGCTGTTTACGACTAAAGATAAGATTGATTTAACAGCGGCTGTTTGGGCCGGTAAATGGTGGTCGGATATATACTGGAACTTAAAAGACATACAGGAGCATATCAATAGTAACTACGATTTTTTACATGCGCGGTGTTTAGAAATATTAGAAGAGTGCGCCGGCGCGGTCCAGTCGGTTATCGAGAAGCAAAATGATAAAAAAGACAGTTTACCTAATTTTCCAGTGAGGAGTGGCAAGTTTATCTCGGTAGAGAAGCATTCTTGCCATTCGTCGCGGTCTTCTTCTTCTGTGCGCGCCAAGGCCGATTCCTGTGAGGTAATTCCGGATAAACTTTGGATAGGAGACGCGTCGGTTGTGGAAGATATTAACAAAATTATCAGATTAGGATTTGGAGCGGTTTATGATTGTGTCGGTGTAGCATCAAATATTTTCTCAGGGGTTGGCATCAGCTATAAGCGAGATCCTTATGTGGAGCC
>JBDRDG010000114.1:0-4064 GCA_043821045.1 Candidatus Omnitrophota bacterium
TTATATAATGGTGTCGCGGGATCCCGGTATTTCGGGATAGCCCGCGGAGTTTCATTACGACCGCGGCTAGGCGATGGTTGATAACCTTGGGTTTATAAAGAAATTTTTCCTTGCGAAGATAGTCGGGCTAAGAAGTCTGGGGAGAGCAGTTTTAGATCTTGTTTATGTCGCCCGCGGCCGGGCGGCAGGCTTTTGGAAATTTAAATTAAACCCCTGGGATTTTGCCGCCGGAAAGCTTATAGTTGAAGAGGCCGGCGGTGTTGTCAGCGGACGGTATGGTGAAAGAACCGCGTTGGCCGAATCTTTTATAGTTGCTTCTAACGGTAAAATTCATCAAATGATCTTGGCGGTGTTTAAGTGATTTCTTTAAATTAGCCCTTACGATGAAATTAGTTTTTTGTCAAGGGTTGACAAAAAACCTTGTTTTGTTACTATAAGAGCAGATTTAAAAGAAGGTTGATAAACTTTTTTCTGGAGGGGGTAATATTTTCTATAGTATCAGAGAATAAAGTAGGAGGTGGGGATGAAGGTAGTAAGAGTTATTTGTTCGGCCTTGATAATCCTGTCTTTTGTCTTGCCGCAGTGCATGGGGCAGGAGGTTTTTAAGTTTGGTATGCCGCTGCCGCTTACCGGGGCTAAAAAGAAGTTCGGCGAGTCGATCAAAAATGGCGCCATGGTCGCTATTGAAGAGTTTAACGCCAAGGGCGGGTTTAAAAAAGGCGTATTAAAAGGCAGGAATATGGAGGTGGTTATTGAAGATACCGCCGGCCTAGATGATAAGATCAAAGAGGTAGTGACTAAGTTTATTACAGTTGATAAATACCCTTTTCTTTTCGGCGTATACGGCAGTTCCAGCAGTCTTATAGCCGGAGAGATTGCCGCCCAACACGGTACCCCTTATCTTTTAGGCTGGGGCGCTTCTGACAAGATAGGTCAGAAGGGGTGGAAAAATACCTTTAGGATGGTTCAGTCGAGCAGCCAGTACTTAGGCGGCCTTAACGATTTCTTGCTTAGAGTGGTTAAGCCAAAAACAGTGGCGATTCTATACGAATCGACCGCGTATGGAAAGAGCACGGCGGATTGTATGCGAAGGTTCTGTGTGGAAAAAGGGATCCCTATAGTTTTCGATCAAGCCTATGAAGCTAAACAGACAGATTACCAACCTATGCTTTTAGAGGTAAAACGGGCCAATCCCGAAGCTATTTTCATGGTTTCTTACCTCATGGACGCGATATTGCTCATGAAGCAGTCAAAAGAACTGAATATTAATCCTAAAGTGTTTACTGCCGGCGCGGCCGGTTTTGTTATGCCTGATTTTCCCGCCCAGGCCGGGGATGCCGCTGAGTACGTTATTACCAGCAGCCTTTGGGCGCCGGGAGTAAAATATAAAGGGGCGAAAGAGTTTTCTGCCAAGTACCAACAGATGTATGGAGATGAACCGCCATATCACGCGGCGATAGCTTACGCCGGCATATCGGTTTTAGTTGATGTTTTAGAAAGAACCGAATCATTACAGGCGCAAGATATTATCGACGCTTTATCCGCGACGGATTTAATGACTGCATATGGCCGCATCACATTTGAAGATTACGGCGGGTTTACTAATCAAATCACTTTACCGACTATAGCCATGCAGATACAGAAGGGAAAATTCGTCACCATATGGCCAGAGGAAGGCGCTGAGGGGCCGTATTGGTACCCTGTGCCGAAATGGTCCGAGCGGTAAGTGAAGATTTGTTATAAACGTGAGTAAACAAAAATAGGAACGGTACGCCGTTCCTATTTTTGTTCGTGTAGAGACTTTGGGAGGTAAGATGAATAGGGGGAAAAACAAAAAAGTTCTAATTATTATAGGAATATTTGTCTTTGTGTTTATGTCGCAAGATAATCTGTCGGCAAAGCCTAAGGCAATTAGTTACAATCCGCCTTTGGTTGATCCGGATATTTACGTTGATATTTATAAGCCGGATCTGGCCTGTAAGGGAACGACCTTGTTTTCTGAGTACCATAATCGCCAGCGGCCGAGAATAGTAGAGGTGAATATGCGCGGTGAACTCCTTTGGGAGTATGTTTTGCCGGAAAATCTTATAAGATATACTAACCCCGGATTCGACGTTGAACATCTTGCTAACAACAATGTATTATTTGTTTTGCCGTTAAAAGGAGTTTATGAGATTGACCGTGACGGTAATATTGTCTGGTCGTATCTTACTAGTAAAATATCGCACGATGCCGATCGTCTTACTAACGGAAATACCCTGATTGCCTGGGGCGGCGGCGATTCTAAAAGCGACGCTCAGGTTCGCGAAATAACTCCTCAGAAAAAAGTTGTCTGGTCATGGCGGGCGAAAGACCATTTTGATAAACCGCCGTTTAGTCAGATTTCCAGACAAGGCTGGACTCATACAAACTCCGTAAGCCGCTTAGCCAACGGCAACACGCTGATTAGCCTGCGTAATTTCGACCTTGTAATCGAAGTTGATCATAAAGGCGAGGTAATCTGGTCGTTTGATTGCAAAGAGTTTGGCCAGCATCCGCATGAGCCGGAAATCGAAGGAAACGGCAATATGCTTTTTACCGTGCATAAACGCGGCTGGGACCCGGCATTAGAGATAGACCGTGAAAGCGGCCAGGTCGTATGGAATTTTCGCATGCCTGAGGTAGACCTTGTTCGTGATGTCGATAGGCTGCCTAATGGCAATACCTTGATTGTGGGAAGGGCAGAGATTGTTGAAGTTAACCCTCAAGGAGAAGTCGTCTGGCGCCTTGGCGTAAAAGGGATTCTTGAAGATAAATCTCCCGGTAAGCCAAAGGACGATGTGTCGGGATATTTATATAAAGCTGAGAGAATACCGCAAAACTAGCGTATACAAATTATAGTCGTGTGTCGTGAGTATTGAGTTAAGAATTATAATATTCGATATTATAGACACAAGACTCAAAACTAATAGGGGTTTGTGATGCTGAAAGATTTATTATTAAAGAGTAGGAGTTGCCGCCGTTTTCATGAAGATGTTAGAGTAGAAGATAAAACTTTGCGGGAACTTGTTGATTTTACAAGATTGACGCCTTCGGCGGCTAACCTTCAGCCGCTTAAGTATATTATTTCGTTTGACCGGCAAAAAAATAGTTTAATCTTTCCTCATCTGGCATGGGCCGGGTACCTTAAAGATTGGCCGGGGCCGAAAGAAGGCGAGCGGCCGGCGGCTTATATAATAATCCTTGGCGATAAAGAAATTAGCGGTAATTTTGGCTGTGACCACGGTATTACCGCCCATACGATTCTTTTAGGAGCGGTAGAGAAAGGCCTGGCCGGCTGTATGATCGGGTCGATAAAAAGAGATGATTTGCGGGAAGCCTTAGATATCCCGTCGCGCTATGAGATACTTCTTGTTTTAGCTTTGGGTCAGGCCAAGGAGAGAGTAGTTGTTGAACCGCTTAATTCACAGGGTGATATTAAGTACTGGCGTGATACGAATGGTGTCCACCATGTATCGAAGAGGCCGCTAGCTGAGATAATTCTTACCGATATATAAGAATAACGTGAAAAAAAAGATAAGCATTAATATCGATAAACCTTCCTATCTAGGTCACCGCCGTCGGATAAAAGAAAAATACCGCTCCGCCGGCTTAACCGGATGGTTGGATTACGAAGTTCTTGAACTTATCCTTTCCTACGCTATCCCCAGAAAAGACACAAAGCCGATTGCTAAACGCTTATTAACCCGCTTTAAGACTATCGATGGCGTATTCAACGCGTCTTGCGGTGAGCTTAGTGAGGTTCGCGGCGTATCGGAACATACGGCGTTATTTATCCGTTTATTAAAAGACATAACCGCGCGTTACTTAGAAAGCGGACTTTATAATAAGGACCTGATTTCTTCGCCGGGGAGCGTTTATAAATATCTTAAGGCTTACTTAAAAGGGGCGGCGGATGAAGAGTTCGTTGTTTTATTCTTAAACAGTGGGAATTTCTTATTAGGCGTTGAGACCGTGCAAAAAGGAACAATTGATCGTGCGGCGGTTTACCCGCGAAAAATTGTTGAACGCGCCCTAACTAACCA
>JBDRDG010000115.1:0-3865 GCA_043821045.1 Candidatus Omnitrophota bacterium
GTAATTTTATTGAGGAGATAGACGCGGCGGAGGGAGCTAACCTTTGGGTCCTCTTTTTAGGCGGAATATTCCCTTTGCTTTTTTACGTTTTTATCTCCGATCTTAACTCTGTTTACGAAAAAATCCAGAATTTCTTTTTCCGCCATCAAATACTTCAGCAATTATTTCCTTCCGTGCTTATCCTATTGATTATATCCTATTTTATTTTCCCTAAACTTTTTCGCGTTTCATTTAACAGGGATATATTTATCTTCTCCGGCGCGGCGGCATTTATGGTTCACCTTATTTACACTTCACGCCAGACAAAAACTTCCGGTTTTATCGGGTTTATGAATTATCTGTTTATTTTCAGTTTATTTTACATAATTGACTTGTTTTTTTTATTAATTTATATTAAAATAGGATTCTCGGTTGACTTGGGAGAATTATTCATTAAAAGCGTAGGCGATGGTTCCCTTGTCGTAAAGAGTATTTTTTTACAATTAGCCCCATAAAACATGACAAATGAACATAATAAATACACAGGCATTGAACGGCGGCAATACCCGCGCCTGACCGCGTCGGTTGATATAAAATATTCCGTCGTGCCGGCAAATTCTTTAAATGAAATCGGCTGCACGAAAAATATCAGCATCGGCGGTATATGCCTTATTGTTTACGAGAAAGTCGAAATCGGCTCGGTACTCTTCCTTGAGTTTATTTTACCCGATACAAACGATTCAATTAAAGCAACCGGCAATGTGGCATGGACGGAAGAATTTTCTATAAGCACGGATGCTATGCCGCGCTATGATGTCGGCATTGAGTTTATAAATATAGACAAAGACGCGCGCGATAAAATATCCCGCTATATTTTAACTATAGATTCCTGATTCTCTCCATAAGAAACAAGCCGCAACATCCCTTAGAAACTAAAGTCGAATAAGTTCATTTTTTACTTGCGCTTTGACCTGTTTTTGATAAAGTAAGACGTATAGTAGTAAAAGCATAAGGAGTAACGATAACATATGCCGCATTGTTTAATTTGTGTTGATATGTCTTTTGATTATTCAATCAACTCCCTTGAACACCTCTCAAAAACTATATCTATCATTCAAGACAATCTCAGTGACGGCCTGCTTAAAAACAGCTCCTACTGGCCGAAAGGGATGCAAAAGCAGACCATACCTGATTTTGAGTCCTTAGCAAAAGACGGCGGCTGGCCGGATATTTTTCATTACTACTTTGAATGTTCTTCCTGCGGAAAGATCTACCGCTTATTTGTCGATACCTTCCACGGCATTAACGGCAAATGGGAACCTCTCGAGGAAAAGTAGCGACTCTTGTTTATGAATCTATTATTTTCATGCCATCAACTTAAATTGCCTTGAAATAATTATGGAAAACGGTTTTAATATCGTTGAGTTTATCCAAACGTCAATAAACACGCAAACGGCTAGCCTCAGCGCTAATCCTTTTGCCTTAATATGGGTATTCTTCGCCGGGATAGCAATCGCTTTTACACCCTGTGTTTACCCTTTATTGCCTATAACGGTTGCCTATATCGGCGCTAACAGCGGCCATTCACGATGGAAAGGGTTTACTTTAAGCCTAATCTATGTAAGCGGCATGAGCCTAACGTACGCCGCCCTAGGAATCGGCGCGGTAATCACCGGCTCTATATTCGGACGATTCAGCAGCCTTGCCATTGTCCGTATTATTGTAGGAATAATTATTGCTTCCTTTGGCTTTACTCTTTGGAAAGGCAAAACCATATCACTACCGTCACCTAACATACCAATGATTAAAAAATCAAATATTTATATATCTACTTTTTTCTTGGGGTTTACATCGGCTTTAGTAATCAGCCCCTGCACGGCTCCCGTACTCGGGTCAATCTTATTGTTTGTTTCAACGACAAAGAGTTACTTTTACGGTTTTTCCCTCTTGTTTTCTTTTTCCTGCGGCATGGGCTTTTTACTTATATTGACCGGCAGTTTCAGCTCAATCCTTACATCCCTGCCAAAATCGGGGCATTGGATGATGTTGATCCAAAAATTCTGTGCGGGTATACTAATCGTTTTCGGAATTTATCTCGTTTTTTCTGCAACTATAAGCTTAACCTATAGCCGGTAGATTTACCTCAAACTCAACCGTGCCCGCCCTCGTCCCTTATCGATTCACAACAAAAACTTGGCTTAATTTTTATAATTGGATATAATAAATATTACACAATGGCATAGAGATGTTTTATAAAATCAAAAATCACATACTTACTAAATTCAATCTTATTGATTTAGTTGTTATTCTCATTTTTGCCCTGTTTGCCTGTTTATACCACTTAAACAGGGTCGCGGCAAACTCGCCGACCTTATTCATGAACGACGACGCTTCCAATCTCGCTGGTGTCGCCGCTTTTCGCGACCATCCCGACCTTCTTTCCGGTGATGAATACTTAGTGGAAACAAACAAAATGAACTACCCCACAATACATCTTCCCATTATCAGAACACTAACTAAATTCACCGGAGACTATATCTCGGCATTCTTAATGCTTGTAGGGATTCATGTATTCGCTCAAGGAACAGGGTTTTATTTCTTTGGCCGCGTGCTGTTTAAAAGCCGCTTTTGGGCTGTCTTGTTAGCGATTGTTACCCTGATGCCGGTTACTTTTGGAAAATTAGATTTTTGGGGGATATATTTTGATCCTTTACCGCGAATCTCTTTCCATGCGGTTTTACCATACCTGTTAACGGCGGCAGTTTATTTTCGCAACACACCATTTACTTGGCCATGGATATTAGGGCTTACGGGAATATCCACCTACATTCATCCTCTTAGCGCGCCTTGCTGGGGAGCTGCTTTTTGGGTAGGTTTTTGGATATTTCAACCGGCGCGCTGGAATTTACGAAGGAGAATAGGCTATATGATACTATGCGGGGTAATATTTATGGTTCCGATTTTACCGTTCGCGACGGGTCATTTAAACCGTGAAACCCCAATCTCGCCGCAAAATTATAATATTATATTATCGATTATGCAATTCCGCTACGCCCATGGTTTATTTAATACTGCCTACGTTTTAAAAGACGTTTTTACTGACTTTACCTTTATGAGTGTTTTTTTGTTTGGTCTTGCCGGTATGATTTTTGTTTATTTATCCCGCGGCGATGAACGAAAGAAAGTTTTAATGTTAATGCTTTGGTCAATAGTTATTATAATACTTTCCGCCGGTTTATCTTTTATAATACAAGGAATTTCTTATAAATACAAAATAGCACCGTTTCGAATGGAGTTTGTAAGAAATTTTAAGTACCTCTTTCTTTTTGCGCTTATTTTCTCTTTATGGCCGTTCGTTTTAATAACACGATCCTCTCGCGATAAAAAAAAGCGGATAATAGTTTTCACGGCAGGGTTTTTATTGTTTTCCGGATGGAGTGTAAAACAGATGTATGAACACCTATCTTTTTTCTATCAGAAGGGCTACTCTGTTTTCTCGTCAGCGAATACAAATAAATTAAACGCGAGAATAGATATCCTCAATGCTCTTAAACGTTTGACTCCGCCGAGATCAAAGATTCTTGTTCTTTTTTTCCCCGATGAGCTTTCAGTCCGCTATTATGCCATGCGCCCTCTCGCCTATTCATTTAAAGACTTCCCGCTTCATGATGAAAATAAAATGATAGAGTGGTTTATAAAGACCAACGAAATACTAAAGACAACTAAAATTATGCAGGAAAGAGGAGATGATCGATCAAAAATAAATGCGGCTTTTGTGCTTTCACGTAAATTAAATGCTCAGTTTTTATTGGTCGGCCGGTATTATTTTTCAAATTCATTCTCTTTCAATACCGTAGAAGGTATAATATACAGCAACAAGGCATAT
>JBDRDG010000116.1:0-10748 GCA_043821045.1 Candidatus Omnitrophota bacterium
ATAATCTTCGTATCGTAAAGACTTGTCTTAAGAGAAACCGAAGGATTCGAAATTCGAAAAGGCAGACATAAATACGTCCGTTTCTACTCTCCCCCGCCCCATTTTTTCATGTAATAAAACCTTACGATATGCTGGGTGTCAAGAGCGGATAATGTCCACTTGCTATCAAAGTATGGATCATCATAATTCACAAACTCGCCGAACATAAGATTTAAGCTCTCGTCTTTATTAATATCATATCGCATGCCAAGAAAGATGTTGTGATGGCCGTCATAAACCAAGCGGTGATCCCTTTGCTGCTGATAAACATCGATAAGTTTTGAATAGGTATATTTCGCCCAAAAAGTCAGTTTTTCGTTAGGGCGGTAATTAGCCTCTATGCCGCGGTGGTTAATGTTATCGTCAATGCCCGAGGCGTACTTATTTTTGTTAATCACCCAGCTGAAAATCAACTCTAAAGGATCGGTTGGTTTATAAATTAAGCGCGTCTTATATATGCTGTAATACTCATAAGGCGGCAGGCTGAAAAAACTCTGGTCGTAAAGAAACGGCACTACCTTATCATACAAAACGCCGTCGATTGTCTCATTAGAAACATAGGTATCGGCCAGAAGGCCGCGGGGAAAATCTAAGGGGTCATTGGTCCGTTCATAAACACCTTCGGCGCTCCACTGATCGTTAAAGTCGTAACGCAAACCGCCGGAGAATGTGCCGATTGACGGATCTTCACCCTCTTCGACGTATTCGTTTAAAAGGAACCTGTCGTCATCGCTGAAATAGTCGGTTAAAGAATACGATGTTTTAGCGTAAATAAGAGGGTCGACACCGGCTTTTGTTTTAGGTAAATCCTTATACCAGGCGAGAAATTTTGACGTCATCTTTGGCGTTATTTTATAAGTCGCCTCAGCCCTTGATACGGTCTCAACATACTTACCCGTATCCTCATGGGCGTTTCTGATACTTACTAAGGTATCGAGTTTATCTTCAATAATTTCTTTACCGGCCTTGAAAGCGATTACATTGCGCCCTCTATCCACGCTGTCGCCTAAACGCACGGCTTCATCGTCCGGGTCTAACTCTTCAAATGTAATGTGTTGGCTGTAACCGCGGTCAGTACGCGTGTAGCGGTAGTTAGAAAGAGCCGGATAAAAATCGTCTTCCACATGGGTAAAGGAAAGTTCCGTATCCCAATCTTTTAACTTATCTTTTACCGCCGTTTTAAAAGCGAAACCATCATAAGAGGTATCAAAACCATAGGCTTCTTCTATCTTCGTATCGCTAAAGGCAACTTCGCTTAATAAAACGCCCGATTCTGAATATTTGTATTCGCCGTCAATTCCAACGACCTGATTAACCGCCTCTAAACTGCCGGCGTTAAAACCGAGTTTTGCCGTATAAATAGTCCCTAAAGTAAAATCGGAAGTTAAATACTTCTTTAACCGCACAGCTAAAGGCAAGCTGTTTGCCGTTTCATAATCATCCCAAAGACTGACGGGAGTTGCCGCCGTGGCTTCAATTGAGGTGTCATAAGAAAGTTCGCTGTTAAAACTCAATCCGCGCAGGAAAGTCAGGCGGTGGGGGTAATCGAAACTGCTGTCTTTGGAGAAAAAGGATAAACGCCTTATCCAGCGGCCCTTCTTTAAAGTATTAGGCGTGCCGTAAAATATCCGGCTGGGTTCGTACTCGTCAAACCAGGGACTTTCCTCCCAGTAAAGGTGGTTATTTGAAAGACGCAAGGGATCATCGCTGGTTAAAGCTTCATACTCGTCGGAGATAGGAAAAACGTGTAATTTATAATCGTCGCTATTGTAATCAACCCAGAGTTTACGAAGCGGCCGGTACATAGGTTTAATCTCTGTAGGCGAAATATCGTCAAAAGCAGTATACCAATTAGTGAGACCTTTCGGACGAGCGAAAGTCGTCTTATTATCAATGACTTTTATCTCGCTTAAATTGATGATGTTGCCGTAATAAGAACGATATACCTCATTAATCGTCCGGCGCGTATTCGACCAGTATTTTAACTCCATATCAACAAAATCACCGGTACCTATTGATTCGACTCTTACATCGGCTTTACCGATAAAAGTCCATGGGTCAATTGTTATGTTCATCCCCCACTTCCAAGGAGATTCAATCAAATCGGCTTCTAAATCCATGCTGAAACGGCTGTATATTTTAGGGTCAAAAGTGTTGTGTTTTAAATCGCCCCAGAGATAACGCCAGTTCTTCTCCAGAGGAACACCTATCTTATCAGCGTTGGCGTCGTTCCAGATAATATCGCTGGATGTTACGCCAAGGCCGGCGATTACTTCTCCTTTAGTCGCGACATCCCAGGAAGGTCTTTTCTTTTCAGCCGGTAAAGGCTGCATTTTTATATCCGGTTTACGATCAGTAATAACCGGCGGGGTCTTTTTCTCTTTAGGATAACTGTCTAACAATTCAGCCGCCTTCTCTTTTTGTTTAGGCTCTTTAGCGGCTAAGGATAATTCGCGCCCGGCTAAAGAAGCCTCTTCTTTTTTCAATACATCTATTCCAACAGTAAGGCCGGGTTTTTCCTTGGCGGCGCAAGATGAATCGGCCAAAGGAATAACTTTATCTTTAACAACTTGCCGCTCCTGTTTTAACTCTGCCTTTTTCTCCGGCAAAGCAGTTGCCTGAGGAATTTCTTTCTTGTTGTATTCATCCAGTAGTCTAGCCGCCTGTTCAAGCCGTTCTTTGTCGGGAATTTCCCTAATAACTGGCGGGATTTGCTCGGCCAAGACAGGAAAACTCTTTTTGATTTTTGTCTCTAGAGAAGATTCTCTGTCTTTTACTGCCGGAAGGGCCGAATCGGGCTGAGAAAAAACTTTCCTGCCGGAATATTCATCCAGCAAGCGGCGCGCTTTCTCTAACTGTTCCGCCTGATCGCTTTCTCTGAATACCGCCGTTTTCTTTTCCGGTAAAACGGCTTTTTTACTCTTTGCTCCCTTATCAACACACGGCAATCTTTTTTCGGCAAGCGGCGCGGCAACCTTTTTCTTGCTGTATTCGTCTAACAGCTTATCGGCCTTTTTCAACTCAGCCCGCATAGAATCGCGGACAGCCGCAAGGGAACCTTCGTTTAAAGAAACATCCTCTCGCCTCTTCTTCTCGATCTGCGGTTTGACCGGGGAGACGATGTCTTTTTTTACTTTGAACGGCGGCGCCGAATCAGGCGGTCGAACCCTATCCGCCTTTATCTTTTCATCTTCAAGCGAATAGGCGCTTAATGTCTCTTTGATATTATCCTGGCGGATTGCCGCTAAACCGGCTAGCGCTCCCGGATTGGAAGGGTTAAGAATTAAGGCCTTTTTAAACTCTATCGTGGCATCATCAATGCGCCCTCTCTCCAGATATCTTTGACCCAACTCAACAAGATAACTTTCTACACTAGGATAGGCTGAAAAAGATAAGAAGCAGATTAGAAAAATGGCGATTAAAATGGAAATTCTGCCGCGATACCGCATATTGGTTTTTTTTGACCGGTAAATTGTCTTTTAAAACTAAATATACCATATATTTAAACTATTTTCAATCAAAAAAGCTATGTTTAAGGTGGAAATATCGGGTGTTAAAAATACGGCTATTACGACTAACCCTAAGAAATATACTCCTGAAGATTCGCTAAAAGGCAGGTAGATTTAAGAAGGGTTCACGAAACAAAATTTGATAAGACGTTAATCAATCAAACAGGTAAGGATTATTTAAATCGCGCCAGGCTGTAATCTGCACCTCGGCATTGATATTTAACGCTTCAATTCCCTGTATATAATTCTCGTTAAAAGCAATATGGGCGTTACCGTTTAAACGCACTTTTTCACCGGCCCATACCGCCCCGTTAAGATTGAGGTCACCGCCGCCGCCGCCGTTTACTCTAAACTCACCGAGGGTATAAATACACCCCTCAATCTGGCCGTTGCCGTTAATCACCGCTTCTTGGGTTATATCAGGTGTATTAATCACATCTCCCACTACGACAAAAAATCCGGCGATTGCCCCTATATTACCGTTAATCTGTAAATCTCCCTGTACGTAAACCACGTTTGGCACGCCGCTTGAAGGGTCTGTCGGATCGCTGGGTTCAGTAAACCAGAAAGAGTTTGGAAAACTGTCGCTTCCGTTCTTAACATCCTGGAGGCGCGCGCCATCATAAAGATTACCTTGATTTTGGCTTATAGTAAGAAGCTGCTGAAAATCTAAACGCGGTAAAGGGCTTATTTCCGGATCACAAACAGTCACGCCGCTGATATTTTCCGGATTATCGGTATCTAACTCATCGGCGTAATACACGTCGCCGGTTATTTCAAAAGAACTGCCGTTACATACGATATCTCCGGCGGTATACACGGCGTTATCATAAAAATGAGGAGGAATATATTTATTCATTACTGTTTCGATACGGTGTTCAAAAAGCGACTGGCCGGTAAACGGCGCGAACCCTTTCGCGGTAATCACGCGGTTTTGGCCGTCAAGGGCGATATCAACAGAATAGCCCCCTTCGCCCATCGCCGTCGGGAAAAGATTTGTTCCGCTTAAATTATAATCGCCTTGCAGTTCGTACAATGCTCTATTTACTCCTGCTTCCGCCAGCCAAAAAACCTGGATAGAATTTAAATAGCGGCGGGAAGAATTGCTTTCGGAAATCGCTGAGGAAAATATGGGTAAACTCAAAGGCGCTAATATAAGCAAGACAAAAAAAACTAGCATCAATATTGTTGCTTTACGTTCCATAAGTTTAGCTTAATCCCAGATTTTTCTAAGCCGAAGGCTATGAAAAATCTGCCCGGAGGGCCGACCCCAAATTTTCTAAGCCGAAGGCTATGGGAAAATTTGGCAAGGTCGGGGTTACCTAAAAAATTTGCTCGCACTCTTTTATTTCGCGAGTTGCTCTCATAACCATATAGTTTTCACGAGGTAATAAAAAGTTCTCCTTTCTAAGGCGAATTTTGGGTTTATATTTTTAAATTTACCCAAACCTTATTTAACTTTTCTCCCTAACTTAGAAATACCATATTAAAAAGTAATTATCAACACAAAAATCACCTCTCCACATTTCACCAAAAACCATGGAGAATCGGGACAAAAAGCAGAAAGGCGGAAATCGAAAGCCTCCGATTTCCGCCTTAATTTCCTGGTTGCGGGGGTACGATTTGAACGTACGACCTTCAGGTTATGAGCCTGACGAGCTACCTGGCTGCTCCACCCCGCGACAACAGGCTAAAAAACTAATGTTAACCTATTTCTGCTCTTTGCTAAAATGATGAACTATTATTCTATTCGCCCTGTTTTCTTATGTCAACAACTATTTCGCCGTCTTTAACAACGTCCAATTCCTCTCGGACTAATTGTTCAAACACAAAAGGATCTCTTTCAAGCTTCTCGACATCTCCTTTAATCGTATCTATCTCTTTCTTTAAACTGTCTATGCCGGCGAGTAAACGGTTATTTTCTTCCTTTAATTTCTTAAGTTTGCTGTAATTGGGAAGATAAAGAAAAAATGCCGCCGTGCTCAAAAAAAGAAAAATAACCAGCCACTGCCAAGGCTTTAACAAATGCCGTTTGCCGTGCTTATCCATCTTTCTAATTTAAATCGAGTCAAAGTTGTTAACCGATTCCGAGTGCTTTTGCGAACAATTAGGATGTGATCTTTTACACCGTGCTTGTTAGACGGCCCCTGATCTTCATGCCCGATAGGCGTCGCGCGCGACGTGTTACTTTCTACCGGATACGCGATAATCTTTCCTTTACAACGCCTGAGGCGTAGAAACTCTTTTTCCCCAAATCCTCTTCGATACGCAATAATTCATTATATTTAGCTACTCTGTCCGTGCGCGATATCGACCCGCTTTTAATCTGGCCGCATCCTGTAGCTACCGCGAGATGAGCGATGGTTGAGTCTTCTGTCTCACCGGAACGATGAGAAATCACTGCCGTATAGCGGTTGTTAAAAGCCAAATCAATAGTCTCCAAGGTTTCTGACAGGCTGCCTATCTGATTAACTTTTATAAGAATCGAGTTGGCGACACCGCGCTCAATGCCAAGTTTAAGGCGTTTGGTATTAGTAACAAAAATGTCATCTCCCACCAGCTGGACACAAGATAAACGTTGAGTTAAACTCTTCCACCCCTGCCAATCATCTTCCGCCAATCCGTCCTCAATAGAAAAAATCGGATATTTTTTAACGAGGCGGGCATAGAAATCAACCATATATTTTGCCTCGGTTTTCTTGCCTTCAAAATTATATTTTCCCTTATTAAAGAAAGAACTCGCCGCCGCGTCAAGAGCTAAACAAACCTGATTCTGAGGGCAATAACCGGCTTCTTCTATCGCCTGAATAATGGACTTTATCGCCTCTTCGTTGTTTTTAAGGTTAGGGGCAAAACCGCCTTCATCACCAACGCTGGTAGAAAGTTTTTTCGCCTTAAGGATTGACTTTAAAGTATGAAAAACCTCTGAAGCCGCCTGGAGGGCGCGGCGAAAAGTTTTAAAACCGTAAGGCACGATCATGAACTCCTGAATATCAACGTTGTTATCGGCATGCACCCCGCCGTTTACTATATTCATCATCGGCACAGGCAAAGAGACCCTCCTTTGGCCGGATAAATATTTATACAACGGCACATTCTTAGAATTCGCGTAAGCCTTGGCCACGGCGAGAGAAACACCTAAAATAGCGTTCGCGCCAAGGCGGGCTTTATTCGCTGTCGCGTCAAGATCAATAAGCACTCTGTCAACCTTACGGAAATCCGCTTCCATCCCTTTGATCTTTCCGGAAATAAGTTTGTTAACATTATTTACCGCCTTTAAGACCCCTTTTCCCTTAAATCTCTTCTTATCATTATCTCTTAACTCTAAAGCCTCATGCTCGCCGGTAGAAGCGCCGCTGGGAACAGCCGCCCGCCCCATGCTTCCATCAGTCAACACTACATCGACCTCCACCGTCGGGTTACCCCTGGAATCAATGATTTCACGCGCCAAGACAGTTTTAATTTTGCCCATAAATCCTCCCTTTTATTAGCGTATAGCGTTTAGTAATTAGCTTATGGCTAATTGCTAATAGCAATTGTTAATTCTTAATTATCTATTCAGCATAAGCTATAAACCATACGCTATAAGCTATACGCGGCATGCTATATAAATAATGCTTCCTACAAATAATCCTAAACAGGAACAGGAAGAATTATACTCTGAAAAATATATTAGTCAACATTTTGACAAAGATATAAATATATGGTATCTTAACCTGTAAAAACCAGTTTTGAAATTATGCCAGGATTAATAAGAATACAGGGATTTGCTTTTCTCCCTTAATAATATTTGGAACTAAATAAATTTCCCATGAAAACATATACTATAAGGAAATTCATTAAACTTCACTGGATAAAAATAGTCTTCGCTGTAACCGGAATTGTCCTATTCCTTTCTCTTATTTTCCTGATCATCGTCGGCCTTAAGAATTTCCTCGAACTGGAATCATTCTACAAAAAAATGACCCTCGCCGCGATACCTCTGCAGCTGTTTTTAAGTGTGATTACCGCTTTCGTATTTGCCAGCATATACATGGGTTTCCACTACTGGTTTATGTTCGGCGGCGGCTTTACCAAACTAGGGCAAAAGAAAGTAAAACCACAAGAGGCGAACGTGCGCTGGTCGGACGTCGTTGGCATGGAATCAGCGAAGAAAGAGGTATGGGAAGTCATCAAACTTCTAAAAGATAGGGCGAGTTTAAAAAGAATCGGCGGGAGAATAATTAAAGGCGTATTAATGGTCGGGCCTCCCGGCTGCGGCAAAACTTATTTAGCTAAATCTATCGCTACAGAAACCGGTCTGCCTTTTCTTGCCGCTGTAGGAAGCGAATTCATGGGCATATACGTGGGAGTAGGCTCGGCGAAAATAAGAAGTTTGTTTAAAGAAGCGCGCGTATTGGCCGAAATACATAACGGCTGTATCGTTTTTATTGATGAAATTGATACCGTCGCCAGACCAAGAGTGGGTATAAGCGGTATGGGCGCGGGCATGGATTACAACGCTACGGTCAACCAACTTTTAACTGAACTTGACGGCCTGCGTCAAACAGAAAATAATATCGTTGTAATTGCCGCGACCAATGTTATCGAATCGGAACTCGACCCCGCCTTAATGCGCGCCGGCAGATTTGACCGGAAAATATACGTGGGAAAACCGGGGCTAAAAGACAGAAAAGACTTATTTGAGTATTACCTCAAAAAAATTGAATTTGACCCTTCGATAAACACGGAAGTTTTAGCGCGAAAAGCCGTGGGGTTCTCCCCCGCCGATATTTCCAACATGGTAAGAGAGGCATCTCTAATCGCCATACGCAATACGCGTGAACAGGTAAGCTATAAAGATCTCTCCGAAGCTTACGATCGAGTCGTCTTTGGCCTAAAATCGCAAATAACATTATCGGAAAAAGAAAAAACCGGCACGGCCTATCACGAAGCCGGCCACGCTATTGTAGCCTTTCTTACCCACCCTACCGATGACGTTATAAAAGCATCGATCATTCCCCGTAAAGGCGCCTTGGGATATGTCGGCCATCGTTCTGTCGAAGAAATACACGCTCCCAATAAAGAGTGGTACACGGCAAACATAAAAACATCTCTTGCCGGATTTGCCGCCGAGAAAATTAAATTCGCCACAACCACGGCCGGCGTCGCCATGGACTTTTCCGTCGCCCTTGAGCTTGCCCATACAATGGTCTGGCGTTTAGGAATGGGAAAATCCGGCATGGTCGGTGATTTTTATGCTTTAACTCAACAGGGATGGGGAAAACAGAACTCAATAAGTATCTCCGAAAAAACAATAGAGAAACTTGACGAAGACACGCAAATGATCATGCAAACCTGTCTAAAGGAAGTAGAAGAAATTTTAGCGAAAGAACGCGATTTGCTCGAATATTTTGCCCAGGAACTGCTTAAAAAAGAAGAGCTGGATTATGATGAAATCGTAGATATATTCAAAAAACATGGTAAAGAACGCATCGCGAATCCTAATCCTTAATATCCTTTTTTTCTCTTTAGCCGCCTGTTCAATCTCTCCCACCTATAACCGTAAAAATATAGAAGTTGTCATAGAAAAAATATGTAAAGATGAGTTCGACATCTATGTAAAAGCCGTAGCCAACGGCGAAACGATATGGATATACGCGCCGCTTGACGACCTTATCAATGAAAAAAAAGAATTCAACCACGAGGCGGAAAAAAAGTTAAGATACATACTGCTTTCGTTAAAGCGAACGATTCTAAGCATGCACAACCCTCCTAAATTCTACACTTTTGTCACATCTAACATAAAAGATACGGGCGTTGATCTATACTACATGGGTTTTATACCCGACATGATAAAAGCGGACTTGCAGTTTATCTCTCAGGAAGAGCTTGAAGAAAGAGTAGCTTATGTATCGTTTGAAAACCCTGAAGCCTTAGGGGACAGAGCGGGAAAACACATAGCTATGCGTGACATTACTATGGGTGATTTTATAACCTACCTTGCCATGCAGCGGCTGAAGAAAGTATTTAGCGATGAAAAAATAAACTCTAACGTCCTTATAAATAATATCGATGGCCATTACCAAAACGGTAAAATAAGGATCGCTTTTGATATCGCGATAGAAAAATATGTTCCCTTTCTTCCCGACCCTTTTAAAGAGGCAAAAAAATCAACGACAAAATTCTTAAAAATATACAGCGAGTTTTTATCTGATATCACGACCATTGAGATTGAAGACAATTTCAACGCTATAAAGCGGATTTATACTCCAAAAGCGCTTATTGAGAGTTAAAAACTAAGGTTCATCGCGAAAAAACCACGTTCATTAGAGTATGGCTGCCTGCCGGTAACTTCCGGTTCCGCCGCTGTCCACTTATCGATTAACGATTCTAACCGTTCGCTTCTCTGCTTTTAATTTCCTTTCGCAAAATAACCTAATCGCCTCGGGATATATTTTATGTTCCAGGCGATGGACTCTTTGTTCAAAAGATTCAAGGCCTTCTCCTTCTTTCATAGCAAGCTTTTCCTGGAGAATAATCGGGCCGTGATCGACTTCCTCATCCACAAAATGAACCGTAACGCCGCTGACTTTTACCCCTCTTTTATAAGCCCGCTCTATCGCGTGTGTTCCCCTAAAGACAGGTAAAAGTGCCGGATGTATATTGATAATTCTATTTTTGAAACGCCGGACAAAGTAAGGTGTTAATATACGCATAAAACCGGCTAGAACAATAAGTTCAATATTATCTTTCTCGATTACCTTTACGATCTCTTTCTCAAAAGCGCGGCGGGAAGAAAATCTTGCCGGGTCGATAAAGATATCTTTTATGCCAAATTTCTTTGCCCTCGTTCTTACATAAGAATGTTCTTTGTCGGTAATTAAAACTTTAACAACAACTTTCCCTAAGCGCCCTTTACGGCAAGCGCGCGCGATCGCTTCAAAATTACTGCCGTTTCCTGACGCGAGCACGGCGATATTCATCTTTTCTTCCCTGTTTTTTCTAATCTCACCAAATTCAAAATGAATCCACTCCCCGGCCTGTAAAGCCCGGGGTTTCCTAAATTTCCCCCGGGTCGCTATATACCGGGGTAATTTTCTTTTGAAAATTCCCCCCTGACTCCCTCGGGGAGATTAAATATTTTTACCGCCGCGGGCTATCAACTAATCTTGGCGGCGATCATTACCATTTTTTTAATATCCCTTCTCTTGGCTATGT
>JBDRDG010000117.1:0-4714 GCA_043821045.1 Candidatus Omnitrophota bacterium
GAGTTAACTACCGAAGGCGGGCTTGATCTTAGGAAGCATTATTCCGCAGTTAATAAGGTTGTGGAAAGGCTTAAAGAAAAAGATATAAAGGTAAGCTTATTTATCGATCCGGTGAAATGTCAGGTGGATTTGGCCGCTAAGATAGGCGTTGATACAGTCGAATTCAATACCGGCGGGTTTTCCGAAAGTAAGACAAAAACAAAGCGCTTGAAAATATTAGATAAGCTGGCTAAAGTGTGCGGGTACGCCAGAAGAAAAGGTTTCTCTGTCGCCGCCGGGCACGGATTGGATTATATCAATGTAAAAGATATATTGTCGATAAAAGATATCGAAGAGTTAAATATCGGCCCTTCGATAATCTCCCGGTCTCTATTTTTAGGGGTGGTTTCTGCCGTGGAAGAGATGCTGGCTTTAATGAAAAAATAGATTATGATAATCGGCGTGGGAATAGATATGGTTAAAACCGAGAAAATGAAAACGTCGATAGAGAAGTGGGGGAAGAATTTTATTAAACGCGTGTTTAACGATGAAGAACTTAAGAATATCGTTCCCGGTAAAATATATTATCAGCGTTTAGCGGCGCGATTCGCCGCTAAAGAAGCGGTTATAAAAGCAATTTCTAAAAAGTACCCTTTGAATTTAACCGATATATTAATCCTTAACCGGGCCAACGGAGCTCCCTTTTGCCGGATTAAGAAAAAGGTCGGTTTAAACATTTCTCTCTCGATTACCCATATAGAAGATTATGCCGTTGCTTGTGCCGTTGCCGAAAAGAAAACCCGATAGCCACAAAGGCGATTATGGCCATGTCTTCGTAGTAGGGGGCAGTTGCGGTCTTAGCGGCGCGGTCTGCCTTTGCGCTAAGGCGGCGTTGCGCATAGGGGCCGGGCTCGTTACCGTGGGCGTCCCTCGGTCGCTTAACACGATTTTCGAGATTAAGTTAACGGAAGAGATGTCTTTGCCTTTGGCCGACACAAAAGAACAGAGCCTTTCTCTGAAATCTTTCCCGGCGATCAGAGAATTTGCTAAAAAGGCCGATGTCATCGCCCTCGGCTGCGGCTCATCGCGCCACATATCTACTAAGAAGCTGTTGTTAAAGGTAATATGCGAAATAGATAAAACGCAGGTAGTTGACGCTGACGCGATAAACGCTTTGGCGGGTAATATAACTCTTTTAGAAAAGAGAATAACCGGTAATCTTATTTTGACACCCCATCTGGGAGAGTTTTCCCGTTTAGTTAAAAAAGATATAAGTTCGATAAAGAAAAAAAGAAAAGAGCTTGCCAAAGATTTTGCTCTTAGGTATAATTTAATCCTTGTTTTAAAAGGAAATAATACGATCGTTACCAACGGCAAAGATTGTTTTCATAACATAACCGGCAATTCCGGCATGGCCACAGCCGGCTGCGGCGATGTCTTAACCGGGATAATCAGCGGGTTAATCGGCCAGGGAATCGGTTGTTTTGACGCGGCAAAATTAGGCGTATATGTTCACGGCTTAGCGGCTGATTATGCCGTATCTATTAAGAGCCAGTTTTGTTTAATTGCCTCGGATATAATCGAATATTTACCCAAAGCCGTCAGCAAGTTGAAAAACAGACCGCCCAGGTAGCTCAATCGGTAGAGCAGGGGTTTTGTAAACCTCAGGTTGGAGGTTCGATTCCTCTCCTGGGCTTATTCTTTTTCGCATCATTTCTTCTCAGAGAATTTAAATGGGTCAGAAAAAGAATAATTGCTGCGAAGCCAGGAGTGAAACGAAGGCGAAGCAGAATGGAAACGATATTTCGTTCTTGTAATAACGCTGGGTAGGTACCCTAGTGGCCAAAGGGGACAGACTGTAAATCTGTTGCGCTCGCGCTTCGGAGGTTCGAATCCTCCCCTGCCCACCATTTCTATTCACTATAAAGGCAGATTACCAATCGTAGATTGCAAATTACAGATTATTTATAGTTTATCCAATTTGCAATTTGCAATCGGTAATTTGCAATTTTAATGTAAGGCACTTCGGCAAGGTTGCCTCAGTGCCGCTGAAAAACAGGGAATAACCCTAAATAAATGCTTTTTCAGCGGGCGTAGTTCAATGGTAGACAACGAGTTTGGGCGAAGCCCAAATATATTAATCTCGTTGCCTACATTGGTGGCGATATAGAAATAACCGTTTATTTGATAAATAAGTTTTATATTTAGCAAACGCGGGCGTAGTTCAATGGTAGAACACAGGCCTTCCAAGCCTGTTATGACGGTTCGATCCCGTTCGCCCGCTTAGTAAAACCGTGTAAGGTTCATTGAAAGATCCGTCAAAAATCAGGCGTATTATACGTTAGAGAGCGTTATATAGGCAAATGAACGATAAAATAACAATTATCGGTGCCGGTAGCTGGGGAACGACATTGGCGGTTATCCTCGCCAAGAAGGGTCTTTCTGTCGAGCTTCACAGTGTTTTTCCTGAACATAACCGGCAGATGGCGAAACAACGCCGCAATAACCTTTTTCTTAAAGGCACCCTATTCCCTAAAAATTTAACGGTTAATCCTTCCTTAAAACAATCCTTAAACAACGAAATTATTGTAGTCGCGATTCCGGTGAAATTCTTGCGAAGAGTTTTACGGACGATGAAGAAATGCGATGTTTTTTTTAAAAACAAGATATTGGTAAGTGTTTCAAAAGGTATAGAAGCAAAATCTTTGAAAAGGCCGTCTCAAATCATAGAAGAGGAATTAGGTAAAGTTACAGTAGCAGTTCTTAGCGGACCGACGATTGCCAAGGAGGTATTAGAAGGCATCCCGACAGTTTGCGTGATTGTTTCTAAAAAAGAGGCTATCGCTGAGCGTCTGCAAAAGATTTTCAATAGTTGTGAATTTAGGGTGTATTGTCACAGTAATGTTGTCGGTGTCGAGTTTGGAGGCGCCTTAAAGAATATTATCGCCATTGCCTGCGGGATATCTGATGGTTTAGGTTTTGGTGTGAATACAAAAGCAGCGCTAGTTACAAGAGGCTTAGCTGAGATGACAAAAATGGGAATAAAACTAGGAGCGGTTTCAGAGATATTCTGGGGGATAAGTGGGTTGGGTGATCTTGTCACTACTTGTTTCTCGTTTCATTCAAGAAACAGGTCCCTGGGGGAGAAAATTGGCAAAGGCAGAAAGTTGCGGCAGGTAATTGAAAATATGGAAATGGTTGCTGAAGGGGTAGAGACAGTTAAGTCGGTTTATCAGTTAAGCAAGAAATTAAAAGTAGATATGCCAATAACAAAGGAAGTTTATCTTATCCTTTACAAAAATAAATCTCCTAAGCGGGCGGTTCAAGATTTAATGAAAAGGCCTTTAAAACCGGAAACTATTCGATAACATAACCCAAGACATAAAATTTGATTATTTAAAATACTTAGCCGCGCAATTCAGAAAAACTTTATAGTTTATTTTCTTCCACAAGCTGGCTTGACAAGCGGTTTCTTAACAGCTATCCATAATATACATAAGGTCTGATGTCCAACGTTAGGATAAAGAAAATTATCGATTACAAATTCAGTTATACAGGCATATTTTTTTTAGTCTTGGTAATCATCAGCCTTAGGGTTTGTGCCGAATGGCTGCTACTAGAATTTCCTGTACGGCTAGATATATTTCAAGAATATGTCAGGTTCTATTTAGAAAACGTTTATTACTTCCTAGTCGTTTTTCTCTTGAGCGCGGTTATGGTAGCAAAGATCGCGAATTTAAAATTAATTAAGGTTATGAATTTTGGCGCAAAACTTTACCCCGTAATTATTCTGCCTCCCCTTATAGACCGTTTATTGTTTGGCCGAATCGAAGGCTATTGTTACGCAACCGTCCCCAATTTTTTCGGCAACTTCCTTTCTTTATCGTTTTTAAAAGGCGACGCGACTTTGGGAATTTCTATTGAAATTTTAATCGGCCTGCTTGGTCTATTTCTATATGTATTTTTGAAAACCGGCAAGATTTGGAAAGGAGTTTTAATATTCTTATTGGTTGATCTGTTGCTTGTGATAATCTCGACGCCGGATTTATTTCTCTACCGGAGCGATTATTGGTTTGATGTTTTTTTACCTGCATATTATTTCCTGCCTTTTTTAACGTTTTTAGCCATGACACTTTATATTTATAACAAAAAGAAGTTAATGGCAATTTTAAGAAATATGCGTTTCGTCCGGTCTTTTGTCTTTGTTTGCGCAGTATTACTAGGAGGATTGGTGAGGTATCTGGCGACTTACCATATTTATTGGCTAAACCTTGTTATGGGAACTTTCGCAATCTTTTTAGTTTGGCAGGTATCGATAATAGTAAATGATATATGTGATATTGCCATTGATGAAATGACTAATAAATCAAGGCCATTGGTTGAAGGTTCCCTTACAGTAAAAGAATACAGATTGACCGCGGTCATTTTATCGTTTTTAGCCCTGTCGTTTGCCGTTGTCATAAGTTTAAGATTATTTCTTTATGTCCTTTTCGGCTTATATCTTGCCTATATATACTCCGCGCTCCCTTTTCGATTGAGGAAGAACCTTGCCGGAAACCTTGTGCTTGGCATATCTTTATCCTTATCTTTTTTAACCGGCATTTATTCCTCCGGTAAATATTATATTGCTGTGAATAAATATTTGTTTTTGACCGTTTTGCTTTTTATCTTTGGCGCGGTAATTACTCTCGTCAAAGACATTAAGGATATAGTAAGCATCGCCGGGCCGGACGAT
>JBDRDG010000118.1:0-3163 GCA_043821045.1 Candidatus Omnitrophota bacterium
GATTTAATAATTTCGAAAGTGCAATGTTTGCCATAAGGAGGTTAATATGGCTCATCCAAAAAGAAAACATTCCAAGTCACGGACGCGGAAAAAGAGGACTCATCAGAAGTTATCCGTGCCTAAATTAGTGGTATGTTCCGAATGTAAGAGGTTAAAACCGTCTCATATGGTTTGTCCTTTTTGCGGTTATTATAAAGGCAAAGAGGTTGTAACTATCGAAGTAAAAGAGAAGAAGAGAAAAAGATGAGTTACAGAATAGGTTTAGATATCTCCGGCGGTGATCACGCTCCGGGAGAGATTTTTAAAGGGGCGTTTTTAGCTAAACGCGAGTCAGACGCTGACATTGTTCTTATTGGCAGCCGGGAAGAGATCGCCCTTGAAGCGGAAAAAGAGAAAATTAATTTAAATGATTTCACCGTAGTTGATGCCCCGGAAAAGATCGGTATGGATGAACAGGCGGCGATGTCGATAAGAAAGAAAAAGAACTCATCAATTGTCGTAGGCGTAAATCTTCTTAAAGAAAGGAAGATAGATGCTTTCGTTTCCTGCGGCAATACCGGCGCGGTCGTCAGTGCCGCGACGTTGAAAGTTGGCCTTATTGAAGGGGTGGAAAGACCGGGAATCGCTATCCTTTTTCCCACTAAAAAAGGCGTTTCATTGTTAATTGACGTGGGAGCGAACATTAATCCTAAACCGCTGCATCTCCTTCAATATGGAGTTATGGCGTCGTTATATTACTCTTTAGTTTTCGATACGGATTCGGCTGCTGTCGGATTGCTTAATATCGGCGAAGAAGAGACCAAGGGGCCGGATTTTATGAAATCGGTCCATAAGCTTTTCACCGCTTCTTCGCTTAACTTTATCGGTAATTTAGAGGCAAAGCATATTTTTGCCGGGCGCTGCGAATGTATAGTCTGTGATGGTTTTGTAGGGAATATTGTCTTAAAGGTCTCTGAAGGATTAGTGGAGATGATCGGCAAGTTTCTTATTGACGCGGTAAAAAAGGACATTTTAGGGAGATTAGGGTTTTTATTAATGAGGAACAGCCTTAAACGTTTTAAAAGGGTTGTTGATTACGCCGAGTACGGCGGAGCGCCTCTTTTAGGCGTTGATGGCGTAGTGATTATCGGACACGGCCGTTCTTCCAGTTATGCCGTGAAAAACGCGGTTAAAGTCGCTTTACAGGAGTTGAAGCGGGATTTAATCGGCAGTATAAAAGGGAAATTGGATGAAGAGTGTAAACAGAGCAGAGTAGACGAAATCCTATCGGCTTAAAACAGTTATGAAGGCAGTAATTTTTCCGGGACAAGGCGCGCAGTACGTGGGGATGGGCAAGGACCTTTATGATAATTTCCCCGAAGCGAAAGATTTATTTAACCGCATAGATGATATTGTTAAGTTTGAACTGTCTGATAAATGTTTTTCCGGGCCGGCCGAGGAGTTGAGGAAAACATCTATACAGCAGTTAGCTATTCTTAGCGTGAGCCTTGCCGCTTATGAAGTTTTCAAAAAAAAGAGGATAGAAGTGAATTTCTTCTCCGGGTTAAGCCTGGGTGAATACAGCTGTCTCTATCCCGCCGGTATCTTATCGCTGGAAGACCTGGTGTTTTTGGTTAAAGAACGCGCTCTCGCCATGGCGGCGGCGGCGCAAAACAACTCTTCCTGTATGTTCGCGGTACTGGGTTTAGATCAAGATATTGTTGAGAAGAAGCAGAATATCGGTTTTTCCGTAGCGAATGTAAACGCCCCGGGGCAAGTCGCAATTTCATTAAGTTTCGATAAGAAAGAAGTGGTCAAGGAGGAGTTGGCAAAAGAGGGGGCGAAAGTGGTGGAATTGGATGTCAGCGGCGGATTTCATTCGCATTTTATGGAGCCGGCCAAGCGCCGTTTAGAGGGAATAGTTAAGCAATTGAACTTTCATGACGCGAAAGTACCCCTTGTAAGTAATTTCACCGCCGAGTCTTCGATAGACAAGGAAGTTATAAGAAATAATTTGGTCGATCAGCTTACCCATACTGTTTTGTGGAAGAAATCTGTTGAGTTAATGGTTTCCCGCGGTGTGGATATTTTTTATGAAATCGGTCCTTCGCGGGTATTAAAAGGGATTATGAGAAAAATAAACCCCCAGCTTAAAGTTATTAATATGGGTGAAAAGGATGATTTTGACAGTACGGTTTAAATTAATATGTTTTTATAAAAGAGCGAGGTAGGATATGAGCTTTGAAGATAAAGTGGTTGTCATTACCGGCGCGGCACAGGGAATCGGCAAGGAGATCGCTTTGCAGTTTTGCAAGAAGAAGGCGTCGGTTGTGTTTTTCGACGTTAATAAAGATATCCTCGTTCAGACTGAAAAAGAGTTGAGTGAATACTCCTCTTGCTCAGGCATGGCTGTGGATGTTTCAAGTACAGCCGATGTGGAAAAAAATATTAACAAAATTATTGACAAGTATGGGAGAGTTGATATATTAGTTAACAATGCGGGAATAACCAGGGATAATTTAATCCTTAAGCTTTCTGAAAACGAGTGGGACAGTGTTTTAGCGGTTAATTTGAAAGGCGCTTTTAACTGCATAAAAGCAGTATCAAGGCCGATGGTTAAGCAGCGTTACGGAAGAATTATCAATATTTCTTCGGTTATAGGCATAATTGGTAATCCCGGCCAAATTAACTATGCCGCATCGAAAGCCGGCCTCATCGCTATGACTAGGACATTAGCAAAAGAATTGGGGTCGAGAAATATAACGGTTAATGCCGTTGCTCCCGGCTATATTGAGACGGCGATGACTAAGAGTTTAAACGAAAAAGTTAAAGAAGCGATGCTTTCACGTATTCCTTTAGGGAGGTTCGGAAAGCCCCAGGATGTGGCAAGAGCGGTTGTGTTTCTAGCTTCGGCTGAGGCGGATTATATAAATGGTCAAGTTTTGGTAGTGGACGGAGGGAAATCAGGAATATCTATTTGGTAACTTGGTTTATCCTGCTTACCAAAGTAGATACCAAGACCAAAGATAAATGCTGATAAACCTAAAACAAGCACAAATTCAATTTTACAAAAGAAACCTACACAGCCACCAAAAACTGGAACTTTGATATCTTTCTCAACATTTCCAATCTTAAAAGTAAACTTGTGTTCCCCTGGAGGCAAACCATCAGCAACAAAAGAGGA
>JBDRDG010000119.1:0-4226 GCA_043821045.1 Candidatus Omnitrophota bacterium
GAGGTTTCACCTGAATGTCCCCGACTCGCCTGTATATCGGGTAAATTTTCGGTAGAAACTTTACCCGAAGCTCGCCGGGATAATCGCCCGCATTCATCCCCGGTGTGAACGCCGGGGATTTCTGCTTGACGATTAAAAAAATGTTTAATTCTCCATCGGTCTAGCCATCTTATATCCTTGAAAACTTTTTCTTCTCACAAACTCCTCTTCTATTTTCTCTAATACTTTTGGTTTGTTATTAATCCATTCCGGTCCTACGAGGAATTCTTTTTGACTATCGGAGATAAGTCTCAGGATAACCCAATCTTTAGGAATCAGCTCAATAAAATCAACCAAGATATTTATATACTTATCTTCGCATAAAAGAGTAATCGCGCCTTTATCATACAACTCTTCCAAAGCTGTATCCTTAACCACATGCAAACAGTGAAATTTAATCCCCCATAAAGGCATGCCGGATAACTGTCTGGCAGTCTCAAGCATATCTTCCTTATTTTCACCGGGCAGCCCTAAAATTACATGTACGCCTATACTAATTCCCCTTTGTACGGTCTGGGTGATGGCCCGCTGAAAATCAATAAAAGCATGATTCCTGTTAATCCTTCTAAGAGTCTTATCATGAACTGACTGTAAGCCATATTCAATAAAAACGGCGTAATCACCGGCAAAACTCTCTATAATATCCAGCTTTTCCTCGTCAATACAGTCCGGCCGGGTTGAAATTGCCAGGCCGACAATATCATCGAATTTACGGATAGTATTATACTGACGACTTAAAAATTCACTGTCAGCGTAGGTATTGGTAAAACTTTGAAAATAGGCGATAAACTTTTTTGCGCCAAAACGCCTGCCGGCATAATCCATCGATTGGATTATTTGACTTTCTAAAGGGACCTTCTTAGCGTTGGAAAAACGGCTGAATGCCTTATTGTTGCAAAAAAGACAGCCATCACCGCTTAAATTACCATCGATATTAGGACAGCTAAAGCCGGCGTCTAAACTAAGGCGATGCACACGCTGCTTGAATTTTTCCTGTAAATATTGATTGAATGAATAATAATATCTGCTCATCAACTAATTTGACCGCCCCCCCCTATTAATCCTATAGTTAATTGCCGCTATTGGCTGTCTTTGGCCCTTTTATCTTATTACCCCTCATACTATACAAACAACCGCAATAATTCTGATGGTAAATGCCGTGTTCCCTCGACAATTCCTGGCTTTGCTTAAAACCTTCTTTTTTCTTAAAATCTCTCTTGAGAAAATAATCGCCGCCGACTTTATAACCTATATCAAAAATAGCCTTGCTGTTTTTATGCGGGCTTACGGTTAAAGTCGTGGTGAAATAATCCATATTGCGCCTGCGGCAAAAATTAAATGTTTCTTCCAATCTCATTTGATAACAAACCAGACACCGCCGGCCGCCTTCCTTTTCGTCCCTATACTTATCACAGACGGCAGACCAACATTCTCGACTGTATTGCCCTTGATGAATAACTATATCGGCAGCACTTTCAACAACTGCCAAAGCCTGTTTTCGCCGAAAATATTCACTCTCGGGATGAATGTTAGGATTAAAAAATAAACCTTCTATTGAAAAACCTTCTTCTTTAAGTTGTTTTATACAACCAAAGGCACAAACAGCACAGCATATATGCAATAATACTTTTCTCACTGTTTATTTAACAGCAATTATTCGATCGGCCCTAAAAAAACATACTCTATTTTTCTACGGCCGCTAGAAATTGTTTATAGGCATCTTGGGGAGAAACGGCTTTCAAGACAGCACTGCCGACACAAATATGATCTATACCTATATCAAACACCTCTTTTACATTGTCAATCTTAATTCCGCCGTCTATCGCGGTCTTCTTCGCCGGATATAGACGTTTAAACTCCTTAATTTTATCCAGCACAGAAGGGATAAATTTCGCGCCATAAAAACCGGGAACAACCGACATAAAAAGAACGAGATCTATTTTATCAATAAGATATCTGAAATCTTCGATCTTACTATCGGGATTAACAGCCAACCCCGCGCTTAACCCTTTTTGTCTTATCCTGTTAATAACTCTTTCTCTGTCAAAAACAATCTCATAATGAAAAATAATTCTTTCAGCGCCGAATTCTTTAAAAACATCTATCCAAGGCAAAGGGTCATTAACCATAAGATGGGCTTCACAGCCAAGAGGAGACTTTAAACCAACAAGGGATTTCATATCAACACTACATGAAGGAACAAACTGTCCATCCATAACATCAATCTGAAGATAAGGTGCAAATTTCTTGCAGACACTTAACATTTTTACGAACTCATCTTTATCGTCAGTCAGGATAGCGGGAATGATCATTTAAACCTCCTCATATTTAAAAGCACAGAAGTCAGAGGTCAGAAATCAGAGATCAGATAAAATATTTAACTCTTTCTGTTTTCTATTTTCTGTTTTCTGTCTTCTGTCCTCTAAAATACTCCCTGAGCACGTTAGCAATATCTTTATTTAAAGTATACCCCTCCGTGCGCCAGAAACGTATAATATCCTTTTTACGCTTCTTCCACAAGGTTAAATAATTTTCCCACCCATACACCGGACCTTCCCTCCTTACATAAGCCGGGTTAAGCAAATATTGATAGATCCCATCAGGAAAACAAAAGCCAGCCACAGCTTTATATGTCCAGTAAGTATAGTGAAAAGAAAACTTATCAAAAACTTCCATAATATCGTTTAAATATTCAACCTCTCCTTCGTAATTACCGCGGTAATTTATACCGAATTCGCCGACAAAAATATCTACCTTATTACGCCGGCTAAAATTATAGAATTTCTCCAAATATTTCTCAACACGGGATTTATTCCAGTAGACGCCGTCTATCTTGCCGGGATATTTTAATCCCGGTAAAAAATGGAAAGTATGGTTAAGCGGCTGATAGGCGTGTATACTTACCGTTACCCCGTCGGTTAATAGGTCTCTTAAAAAATCCACCTCTTGTGCCCAAAGATTTCCCTCTAAGAATATAGTATGATCTTTATCAATCGCTTGGATCCTGCGCACAAGACCGCCGTAAAAGGCTTTTAAAACAGGGGTGTTTTCTTTTACGATGACCGGCTCATTTAAAACATCGTACCCGAATAAATTTCTTTTTTCTTTATAGCGGTCGGCTATAGCCTCCCATAAACAGCAAGTCCTCTCACGATAGCTAGCTTTCTCCCAAAGAGAAGCCCTCCCTTTACTATCACTGTGCCAATCGCAATTCTGCGAGCCGCAGGCGGCATGTAAATCAAGAATAACTCCTAAATTATATTCTTCAGCCCAGCGAAACACTTTATCTAAATAAACAAAACCGTCCTTATGATATATAAACGGCTTTTTTTCAATAAGGCGGTAATTAAACGGCACACGGATACAATTTGCCCCTAACAAACTTATCCGTTTAAAATCTTCCTCAACGATAAAGTTATCACGAAAATATCTTTCTAAAAGACAAAGCCCTTCATTTCCATGTATTTTCCTAAATTTATTTTTAAACTCCCTTTCAGCGATATTCCTACCGCCGAGGATATATCCTTCCATCAGGAGCCATCCGCCTAAATTCACCCCTTTTAACCTAACTTTATTATTTTCGTTCAAATTTATCATAGCGCCAATTAACGCCAGTGCTTTAGACCAACTTTTTTACAGTATTTACTAACCGAACACTTGCCGCACAAGGGAGAAACCGGCAAACAAACATTTTGTCCGAAAACGACAAAGAGTGTGTTTAATTCAATCCACCACTTTTGGGGAATGATTTTTTTAAGGGCGAATTCCGTCTCTTGAGGTCTATTCGTCTTGACCCAGCCAAGGCGATTGGAAATCCTGTGCACGTGAGTATCAACACAAATCGCCGGAATGCCAAAAGCTAAACCTAGCACTAAATTAGCCGTCTTGCGGCCGACACCTTTAAAAGAGAGTAAATCTTCCTCTCGTTTAGGAAATCTTCCTTTATATTCATTTATCAGTCTTTGAGAAATATCCCGCAATATTACCGCTTTATTCCGATAAAATCCCACGGGATAAATTAATTTTTCAACCTCTCGCCGCTTTAATTTTAAAATATCCTCGGGAGATTTTACCACACCAAACAGACGCTGGAAAGCAGATATGGTAACTTTATCTTTTGTGCGCAGGCTCAAAATACAAGAAACTAATATTCGAAAGGGGTCTTTCTTGTCTTTAGAGACTTTAGT
>JBDRDG010000120.1:0-3343 GCA_043821045.1 Candidatus Omnitrophota bacterium
GAGCTTTACGAGATACAGGAACGCGCCGATACAAACCCGGTGTGGAAGACCATCGAAGTAGTCGCGGGAGACAGGTTCAGCATAAATATCGGCGACGCCTACGCGAAGGATGCCGACGGCAACGATATTGCCGACGCGCCGAGGCCGCAAGGGCACTTCTATTATTACCGCATAAGGTCAAAGAACGGCGCGAGCGCCTGGGGCGAGTGGTCCGTGCCGTCGGCTCCGGCCACGACGAGTTTACCGGAAGAGGTTATTACGTCGGTATCGAACTTCCCGAACCCGGTCGACACGAGAAAGGGAGGAGAAGAGGCAAAGACAAACATCGTCTATATTTTAAACCAGGACGCGGAAGTGACTATTACGCTTTACGACCTGCTGGGCTATGAAGTCGACAGCTGGTCGTTCGGCCCCGCCTCCGAGGGCGGGAAGAAGGGAGCTAACCGCGTCCAGTGGGACGGGACGAACGGCTCCGGGCAGAAGGTCGCAAAAGGCGGCTACATAGCCCATATAAAAGTAAAATCAGACCGCGGCGTGGTGACGGCAATAAGGAAGATAGGAATAATACACTAAAATAGCAGTCAGTCATCGGCAGTTAGCAGTCAGCTAAAAGAATAAAAGAAGCTCATGGGAAAAACCCGTGGGCTTCTTTTTTGTTTTATGAAATTTGCTATACTAATGCGAAAAGCCGGAAACAATTTCAAAGAAGATTATCGATTAGGACGCGGAAAAAAAAGGGCGCTATGGTAAGCTTAGGAAGATTTTTAACGCAACTAGTATGCCGCTTTAAGGAAATTATCTTTATCGCGGCTATTTTTATTGCAGTCGCGGTTCCTTATCTTGAGTATGACTACTTTTCAGGGGATGAGATTGTGCCGGCAAGTCTGGCGGTAAACACGATAATCGGCAATCCGAACGGCAGGCATACTTCAGTTTACATCAACGCGCTGGGCAGAATCCTCCCTGTTAATCGAATATGCGCTTATGATTTCGCGCTGCCGGCATATTTCCTTATACCGTTTATAAAAATATTCGGCGTAAGCATTTATCTGGTAAAAATAGTAGCGGCCGGCATTTCACTTCTGTACCTGCTCGTCCTTTTTGCCGTCATAGCTATGTTGTTTGGCAGGCAAACCGCGCTGGTTACTGTTGTTCTGTTAGAAGTTAGCCCCCTTTTTATACACTATGCCAGAAGCGGTTTCAACACTACCGAACCGATTATAAACCTGATATTTATTTCCAGCGTATATTGCTTTCTGATATATAAACGGCGGCATAATAATATTTACATTTATGCCGCTGTATTTTTGCTGGGAGCGTGTTTGAGTGTAAAACTCTCTGCCTTCTCGCGTTATTTAGGCATTTTAGCGGGATTTATAATCGTTTATCCAAAGAGGATTGTCCCGTTCATCCGCGCATCCGGCCTTTACAGAAATTTGCTTTTGGCGGTATTTTTCTCTTGCGGCGCGTTTTTGTTCCTGTATTATAACGCGGCGGCGGAGGGAAGGTCTTTTGCCCTTGTTAATTGCTTGACTCGCAACGAGCCCACCTTTAGCGGGGAAAAAAACAGCGATATAATACAGCATGCGCGGCAGAGGATTAAACAGTTTGCTTCTTTTGCCGCTGATGCGGTGCCGTACCATTCTTTAGAAACAGCGGCGGTTAGCAGGGCGGTTTCAGGTATCAGTCTGTTGTTGTTTTTCGCGGCGTTTATTGCTGTGTTGTTGAGCGCCCTCCGCGAAAGTTCTCCGGAGCGAAACAAAATTATCTTTATATATGTTTTTTTTATAACGGGTTTTCTAACAACACTGTTTTCGCCCGGGAGTTTCCGGCCTTTTCATCTTTCAATCTTATACCCCTTTGTTCAGCTGGTAATCGCGTTGTTTGTGGTCGGGATGTTCAATTCAAGGGATAACATTTCAGTAAAACGCGCGGTTGCGGCTATTGTGTTGATAACTGCGCTGGCCGTTAAAGGAACGCTGCTCTACGATTATCATTCGGCATACGCTAAAGTATCAAAGAGTAATAATACAAATGACGAAGCGATTGGCGGCCTTATTGAATATATAGAGCTTAATAAACTTTTTCCCTGCGTGTTTAGTGATTTTGGCACGGATGAGGCTGTATTTTATCTCAGCAAGGCAAGGGTAGCGAGCTTTGATGTAGGGGGGGGCATTTTTGAGCAGGGGAAAATAAAAACCGTTGGCTATATGAAGCGCCAGGCCAGTGTTTACGGAAATATCTATGTTGTCGAAACACCTCAAAAAAAGAAGCAGAAATTGTCGCGGCTAAAAGAATACGCGGTTTCCAAAGGCATTCGCATCGAGATAGTAAAAAAAATAGCCGAAAAAAATAGCGGAGAAGCCCGGTATATAATCTACCGGATACATCAAGTCAATTGAAAAACCCCTGTTCATTGGTCTTTGCGTGAGATGTTGTGCCATTCAAGGATGGAATCCTTAATGGAAGCGGTAAAACCACGAAGCAATCTCGTTGTTTTCGTCCGAATGAGATTGCCGCGGCCGCGCCCGGCGGCCTCGCAATGAGTTCGTTGACAGGGTTTTTCAACGAACTCAAATTTTTAATTAGCAGGTATTATTCCGGTTTATTCGGCTGGGGTTTGTTATTTTTGATAAAAAACACCACTCTTCGGTTCTTGTTCATGTTTTCGGGGGTGTCGTTCGGGGCTATCGATTTGTACTCGCCGTAGCCGATAGCTGAAAGCCGTTCGGGGGGAAGTTTTTCTATGTTGACAAAATATTTTACAACGTTAGTCGCTCTCGCGGTGGAGAGCTCCCAGTTCGTATCGAACTGAGAAGTGTGTATCGGTCTGTTATCGGTATGTCCTTCGATAACCACGTCGTTTGGAAGGCCAGCGAGGATAGGGGCTATTCTGTTTAGAGCGTTTTTACCCTGCTCGGTTATTTCCGCCTGGCCGCTTTGAAAGTAGGCCGCGCCTTCCTGCTCTTCGAGCGTCAAGTAAAGGCCTTCCTTAGTCATTTTTACTTCGCCCTGCATCTGATGCTCCTTCATCATTTCTTCGAGCTTTTCTTTGGCATTGACCATGTTCTTTGACAGGGCGGCGCTAAGAGCGTAAAGGATGATAAAAAAACATACAAGCTCGGTCATCAGGTCCGCGTAGTTTATCAGCCACGGCGGGGCGGGATGCCCGAACTTTGAGACCCTTGGATCGTCGGCATCTATGACGTTTCTGCGTTTTATAGGCATAATTTAAATTCAGAGAGTAAGAAAGTAAGAGAGTGAGAGAGTAAGAAAAACCTTCTTGGCCGTGTGTCGTTTCTCACTCTCTTTCTCTCCTGATCTCTTGCTCTCTTTAGTTTTA
>JBDRDG010000121.1:0-4786 GCA_043821045.1 Candidatus Omnitrophota bacterium
ATAATTGAAGCTGTAAAGAGCGGTAAAATAAAACATTTCTTTCTTATCGGCGGCTGTGACGGGGCAAAACCGGGCAGAAACTATTATACCGAGTTCGCCCAGAAAGTCCCTCGAGATTGTATGATTTTAACCCTTGCCTGCGGTAAGTTTCGCTTTAACCGGTTGGATTTCGGCTCAATCGGAGAGTTCCCGCGTTTATTAGACTGCGGCCAATGCAATGACGCTTATTCAGCTATTAAAATTGCCACCGCCTTAGCCGGCGCTTTTAACTGTGCGGTGAATGACTTGCCGCTCTCAATTATCCTTTCCTGGTATGAGCAGAAAGCCGTCTGCATACTGCTTACGTTATTATCACTGGGAATAAAGAACATAAGGTTAGGGCCGACTCTTCCGGCTTTCGTTTCCGATAATGTGTTGAATATTTTAGTGGATAAATTTAATATGAAATCTATTAAAGAACCCCGGAGTGATTTGCAAGAAATATTAGGCGGAGTAAACAGTAAGGTCTGAATATATGGAGGTAAAACATGCGGCTGACTATTACAAGTTTGATATTATTTTTAGGGGTGTTATCTATGGCCGTTAATTCTTATTCGGAGACAAATTACGAGAAAGCCACTTTTGCCGGAGGGTGTTTCTGGTGCATGGAACTTCTCTTTGAGAAGTTAGAAGGGGTTAGCGACGTTATCTCCGGCTATACCGGCGGTGTGGTCGATAATCCAACCTATGATAATTACGGTAAAGGGGGGCATTTAGAAGCAATACAAGTTACTTATGATCCTTCAAAATTAACATACGTCGATTTGCTCCAGATATTTTGGCGCCAAATAGACCCTATTGATGGCGGCGGTCAGTTTTGTGACCGTGGCCATGAGTATACATCAGCGGTTTTTTATAATACAGAAGAAGAGAGGAAGTTGGCGCAAAAAGATAAAGAGCAGTTAGAACAGTCAGGAAGATTTAGTAAACCAGTTGCCACGCAAATTATTAAAGTATCGACATTCTATCCCGCTGAGAAATATCATCAGGATTATTATAAAAAGAATCCCTTAAGGTATAAGTTTTACCGTTACAATTGCGGCCGTGACCAGCGGCTAAAAAAAATATGGGGGGATACTATGGATATTAGACAAACGAAAGAAAACACAGAAAAATATAAAAAGGTCAAAAAGGATGAGCTCAAGAAGAAATTAACCGCCTTACAGTATAAAGTCACCCAAGCTAACGGCACTGAGCCGCCGTTTAAGAATGAGTATTGGGATAATAAAAAAGAAGGGATATATGTTGATATAGTTTCCGGTGGGCCGCTGTTCAGTTCACTGGATAAATTCGATTCCGGTACCGGCTGGCCGAGTTTTACAAAACCGCTTGAATTTGGTAATATAGTCGAGAAGGACGACAGGGCTTTCTTTATGAACAGGGTTGAAGTTAGAAGTAAGGATGCGGATTCTCATCTGGGCCATATATTTAATGATGGCCCAAAGCCTACGGGGCTGCGCTATTGTATTAATTCTGCCGCGCTTCGTTTTATCCCAAAAGAAAAGTTACAAGAAGAGGGGTACGGTCAGTATAGAGATTTGTTTAAAGAGTCAAAAAGAGAATAAATTTTATGGGTTTGATTTCACTTCTTTTTCAGGATCCGTTATCGTTTCTTATATTAGTCCCTTTACTTCTATATTCGGTGATTGCTCACGAGATAGCTCACGGGTGGGTTGCGTCACTGTTTGGTGATAATACAGCAAAGTATTCCGGCAGGTTATCCCTTAATCCGGTTACGCACATTGATCCTATGGGCCTAATTGCCTTGTTTTTTGTCGGCTTTGGCTGGGCCCGGCCGGTCCCGGTAAACTACCAGAATTTAAGCCAGTCGCGCCGGGCGATTATCTCTGTCTCTTTAGCCGGCTGCGCCGTAAATATCCTTATTGCCACCCTGGCCGTATTCTTGCTTCAATTTATTTTTATAAAGACAAACCATATGCTTGCTTCTGTTCTTATAGTTACGGCAAGAATAAATATTATTCTAGGCGCCTTTAATTTAATCCCTATCCCGCCTCTCGACGGCTCACGCGTACTCATGGAGTTTTTGCCTTATGAGGCTAAATACAGACTTCATATGCTTGAACCTTACGGATTTTTTATAATCATTATCCTTCTTTACACGGGTATTTTAAGCCCGATAATAGATTTTGTGCGGGGTTTGATTATAGGGTTAATCGGCATATTGCTTAGTTTCATGCGATGAATATTTAATTGAGACCTAGACTTTTGTGAGTTCGGAGAGCGAAACAAAAGTCTGTAGTCGACGGTGTCCTGAGTCCTTCGAAAATACTCAGGATAAATGGTTCGATATGATTCAGCATCATTCGAATCATCATGAGCTTATCGAATGACTCCGTTGAAGGATAACATGCAAAAATCCACCGATTTCCGTCGTCGGTAGAGGTTCATTCAATTAAGCCGCGTTCTTAGAGCCAGCCGCTGTAAATTCACCTTTTTATCTTAAATCGATTGACAGCCAATTACCAGAGAGATAATATAAAGACAATCTGTTTAGCCAGAAAGGAGGATAGCATGTTTACGCGTATTACCCATGAATTGAAAGAACACCTGCCCTTTACCCTTGTCGGCGCGTTTTCCGGCATAGTTTTTATGTTTCTGTTCCGTAATTTGCCGAGAGAAACATCGTATAAACTTTTCTACGTGTTTCATCCCCTTCATGTCTTGTTAAGCGCTCTGGTTACGGCTTCCCTTTTTCAGTTACATACATGTCCCAAAGGCGGCGGGAAGAGGTGTAATCTGCCTTTTTTATTCTTAATTGGTTTTGTCGGTTCCGTGGGAGTAGCTACTTTGAGTGATTCGGTTATGCCTTATTTAGGTGAAGCATTGTTAGACATGCCCCATCGTCACCACCATATTGGCTTTTTGGAGGAGTGGTGGCTTATATCGGGGATGGCCGTTGTCGGTATCGTTATCGCTTATTTTAATCCGGCCACAAAATTTCCTCACGCCGGACATGTTTTAGTCAGCACCTGGGCCTCTTTATTCCATATCCTTATGGCTAAGGGAGGTGCCTTATCTTGGATTGTTTATCTTTATATCTTTATCTTTCTTTTCCTCGCCGTCTGGATACCCTGTTGCGTAAGCGACATTGTCTTCCCCCTGTTATTTGTTAAAGATAACAAGAAAAACATTAGTTAGAAATTAGGGGATTAACTTTAGGATAACCCGCAAAGGAATTTACTCATTAGTATGATTTTCGATATTAATCATTTTGGATTTTTCCTTTTATTCTCTTGCGCTGTTATTGTAATAGTTGTGCTTATATCCAAAAGATGGATAATACCGATAAGAGGATTTGTTCAGTTAACTTTTCTTGTTGTAAGTGAAATCGTTTTTTTCTGCAATAAGGGTGTGCGGTGTGATAATTATTTTTTGTCATTTGGCGTTTGTCCTGTGGGGACTGCCCAGCGCCTGGTTTTTATAAAAACTTTCCCTTTCTATTTTACTTTGGGATTAATTGCCGTGGGTGGTTTTCTTTTTGGCACTTTAACCTGCGGCTGGGCCTGTCCGGTCGGCTTTTTGCAGGATATTTTGCACATGGCGCCGGTTAAGAAACTAAGGCTACCGCGAAACTTTTCTCGCTTTAGATATTTAGCCTTGGGAATGCTTGCCGTTATTTTTCTTCTTGAAGTATTTTTTCACTTTTTTAGCAAGCGTGGTATAGGAATATTTAATCTATATTTCCTTATCGCCGGTAATTTATTACTTCTTGTTTCCATCGTTATAAAAAGATTTTTTTGCAAAGTGCTCTGTCCTATAGGTTTGATTTACGGTAAATTGAATAAATTGTCGCCGCTTAAAGTGAGATTGGATAAAGAGCATTGTAAAGGCTGCCGGCGCTGTAGTTCTGTGTGTGTGACGGGCATGGAGCCCCACGTGCATGCACGTGGTACCTACCATTTTGACGGGATTCCTTATCACGTTAGTACGTGGGGCGGAATCCCGATGACAGAAAAAACCGCCATTCATCCACGGGCATGCCCGTGGTCTTCTGGCATCGGGATAAAACCGTTAAACGATGTTAATGGCGATTTGTGCGCTAAGTGTTTTAACTGTCGAAAGGTCTGTTTGAGTTAATTTATTTTAAAAAAGAAGTATTTCCAGATGATAAAGGCGGTAATGCCGTGAGATATGGCTACGCTCCAGATACTGCCGCTTAAACGAAAGATGTGGCCCCAGATTAAGCCGGCGGCGAAGATGATCGCGATAAAGAATATGCCGGGGACAAAAGGCAGAATAGCGAAAATGTAAAAATGGATAAGAGCGAACAAAGCCGAAGTCAGCCAGAGGGATATGTTTTTACCTGTATGTTTTGAAATCTTTGTTTGAATAAATCCCCGCCAGAATATTTCTTCGCCTAATCCTATAGCTAAAACAGAAAATACAAGATAGGTTAGCGCCCCCAAAGGTGAAGCGCTTTTTGTTAATAGGATGTAACTCAACTCTTTATCCAAAGGAAAAGCCATTTTAATAAGGCCAAAGTTAATGTTCAATCGGTTTATACCGCTGAAAGAGTAGCCGCTGATGGCGGCCGCTTTTAAGATCGTTCCGCCAAGCAGACCTAAGACAATACCGCTGATTATGCCGATAATTATTGATTGGTTTAATCTCTGGCGCTTTAAACCTAGAGAGTCTAGTCGTTTGCCTTTTAAGCCTATTTGCCAGAGCAGTGGAATAGAGAAGGTAAATATAAACGATCCGTAAATTCCTTTAGACAAAAGGATAA
>JBDRDG010000122.1:0-4604 GCA_043821045.1 Candidatus Omnitrophota bacterium
CTGCGGAATAATGCTTCCTAAGATCAAGCCCGCCTTCGGTAGTTAACTCCTGGCGCCGTTCAGGCACCAAAGTCGCTTGGTCAGGCATAAAAACAACGGCAAAATCCACGATAGATTTATTTATTGACATCTCCAGGTTCAAGGGAATTTTTACTTTATTCTTGATCAGAACGACATCGCGCTCTTTTATGTGCCGCCGGTCTTCCCGCAGGTGAACGACGATAGAATCACAGCCGGCATATTCCGCCAAGAGAGCGGCAACAACAGGATCGGGATACAAAGTCCCTCTTGCTTCCCTCAAAGTCGCCACATGATCGACGTTAACACCGAGTCTCATATCTTGATACCGCTGGTTAACTCGCCGTTAACATACAACCAGGTAATTATTGCCATTCCTAAAGATAATATTTTCAGCCAAAGGTTACGCAGCAACAACTGTTTAATACTCAAAGCCTTAATCCTTTCTTTTAAATTAATAAGAATCATAGCTTACCCTCCTAATTGTCCTTTAAGTATTGTCTGTAAATCGCCGGCTGATAAATTTCGCGTTAACTGACCGTTAATCGCCAAAGAAGTCATGCTTCTTTCTTCGGAAACAACAATAACAACGGCGTCACTTGCCTCGGAAAGCCCCACGGCGGCTCTATGACGCATCCCTAACGCCCTTTCTAAATCAGGATTATCGGTCAAAGGGAAAAGACATCCGGCTGCAAGGATTTTGGTTCTATCCATAATGACACCGCCGTCATGCAGGGGAGTCGAAGGATAAAATATAGTCTGAATAAGTTCCGATGTAATATTGGCATTTACAAGCACGCCGCTTTGTATATAATCTCTTAATCCGATTTCCCTTTGAATGGCAATTAACGCCCCTATCCGTTTTTTATTAAGGACACCCACAGCGCTTACGATCACCCTGATTACATTATCAATTTCTTCCTGCCTGGGTTCCATATAAAATATGTGCCGCCGGCCCAGCTTTATAAGCCCCGCCCTTAACTCCGGCTGAAAAATAATCACGATCAGTATCAAAAAGAAAGCGAAAAACTTGGTGAGAAGCCAGCTCAATACGTATAAATTTACTTTTTGGAATAAAAAGAAAGATATGACAATGATAATTATGCCCCGTAAGAGATAAACCGCCTTTGTGCCTTTTAAGAATAAGAATATATGGTAGATAACAAACCATAGAATAATAACTTCAACTATTGACTTCCAGGTTATATTATTAAACCAGGTAATGTTATGTAAAAATCCAACCACCGCCCCCCCTTTTTTCTAAAAAATAGTTTGAATTTATCGCCGAGAAACATATTTTAATCAGCCGCCGCCCTTATTGATAAAGCTATTTTTAAAGCCTGCGACGCTTCTTTAACATCATGGACTCTCAATATATCCGCCCCGTTAAAATAACCGGCAACAATGGCAGCGATTGTTCCTGCCAGTCTTTCAGAGACTCCGACACGCAAGGTATTACCGATGAATGATTTACGTGAAGGGCCTAAACAAAGAGGTACGCCTAAAGATTTAAAAACCGCCAGCTTATCTATAATCGTAAAATTACCGCCGACCGTCTTGCCGAATCCAATCCCGGGATCAGCGATTATCTGCTCTTTATCTATTCTCTGATCAACGCAGAATTCTATCCTCGCTTTTAGAAATGAAAAAATCTCATCAACTAAATCTTTATCCAAGGGGTTAATCTGCATAGTTTTAGGAGTGCCTTTCATATGCATAAGTATACACCCTAATCGATACTTTTTTATAATCGAAGCGATCTTAGGCGAAGCCCTTAGGGCGGTAATATCATTAATAATATCCGCGCCCGCTTCCGCCGCTTCTTTCGCTACTTTAAATTTGCGGGTATCCACCGATATGAATAATCCAGGGAATCTCTTTTTCACCGCTTTAATTGGCTTAATTATTCTTATCAACTCTTCTTCCTCTTTAACCGGTTTTGAGAAAGGGCGCGTCGATTCGCCGCCGATATCTATCATTTTGGCGCCGTCTTTAACCATCCTCTCGACTTTCTTCAAAACTAAACTAACCACATTGCTGCTGCCGGCTCTATCTAACAATCCGTCTCCCGAAAAAGAATCCGGCGTCATGTTTATTATACCGCAGACTAGCGGCCGCTTAAACATGATCTTCTTATCCCTTGTTTTAAGAAATAGTTTATTTCCTAAGCCGGCCTTCAATATTTTATCTAACAAAGACGCTAATCGCGCTAATTCGAAAGGCTGCTTTTTCAATCTCTCTATCAGCTTATTCATCTGATACCAACTGCCGAAAATCAAGAGCGATGTCTTTATCGGCCTGATCAAAGCATACCTGTTTATTGCCGCGTCAGACCCCAAAGACAATAAGTGCTGTTTGATGATATTTGCCGCCGCTGAGTTTACCCCTTCCAGCTTAAAAGCGTAATAAACAGCCTTAGGGGCCATGATTTTAATACCGTAGGGATCGACGCCGATCAACCGCATTAATCTACTGGATTCGGCGATATTGCTTATTTTAAGAGGGGTTACTTTCATAGGGTATAAACAAATTTACCTGTAATAATTACGTGATGTTTTTATCAGGAGAAATTTTCCCATCCTGTGAGTGCGGGGTTTGGTCAACATTGGTATCGGGAGAAACATTCTTACCAGAGGGTTGAGGATTTAAACCGATTATTTTCCTAACTTCATCTGAATCCAATATTTCTCTCTCCAAAAGCTCCTTCGCGAGGAGTTTCAACTTATCAACATTGTTCATAAAAATTTTTTTTACTTTAGCGTATGAATCTTCGATAATCTTTTTAACTTCACGGTCAATAAGCCGAGCCGTTTCGTCAGAATACTCTTTATGTTCGCCCAAATCTCTGCCTAAAAACACCGGGCCTTCCCGCCGGCCGAAAGTAACGTTTCCCAACGCGCCGCTCATACCGAACTCCGTAACCATCTTCCTCGCCATCTTTGTGGCAATTTCCAAATCATTCTGGGCTCCCGTGGTGATTTCACCAAGGATAATTTCTTCCGATACTCTGCCGCCCAACAAAACACATATGCGGTCTAGGAGTTCGGCACGTGAAAAGATGTACCTATCTTGCAAAGGCATCTGCATTGTATAACCCAAAGCTGATACCCCCCGCGGCACTATGGAAACTTTGTGCAAAGGATCAACATTAGATAACAATAAAGACAACAAAGCGTGGCCCGATTCATGATAAGCGATAATTTCCTTCTCTTTCTTAGAGATAACCCGGCTTTTGCGCTGTGGTCCGGCGACAACCCTTTCAATTGCCTCCTGCATTTCCTCCATATCAACTACTTCCTTATCTTTTCGCGCCGCCAAAAGAGCCGCTTCATTAGAAAGATTTTCTAAATCGGCTCCGGAAAATCCCGAAGTCTGTTTGGCAATATCAGTAAGATCGATATGTTTTGCTAATTTTATCTTGCGGGTGTGAATTTTTAAAATAGCCAATCTACCCGCTATATCCGGCGCGTCAATAACGACATGACGGTCAAACCTTCCCGGCCGAAGAAGGGCAGGATCCAATACGTCCGGACGGTTAGTCGCCGCCAGGATTATTACACCTTCCTGGCTTTGAAACCCATCCATTTCCACCAAAAGCTGGTTTAGGGTTTGCTCCCTCTCATCATGCCCGCCGCCGATACCGGCAAAACGCTGTCTTCCCACGGCATCTATTTCATCAATGAATATAATCGATCCCCTTCCGCCTAACTTCGCGGCTTTTTTTGCCTGGCTAAATAAATCACGAACACGCGAAGCCCCCACACCGACAAATAACTCGACAAAATCTGAGCCGCTGATGCTGAAAAAAGGCACGCTGGCCTCTCCCGCTACCGCTTTAGCGAGAAGAGTTTTCCCGCATCCCGGCTGGCCGACGAGAAGAACACCTTTGGGAATCCTCCCGCCTAATTTCTGAAATTTCTTAGGATCCTGTAAGAATTTTATGACTTCTTTTAGTTCTTCTTTCGCCTCATCGATACCGGCGACATCGTGAAAAGTAATCTTCGGCGCTGTTTCTTTTTCAATTATCTTCGCGCGCGATTTTCCAAACGACCACATATGACCGCCGACCTGCTGTGAACCGCGATAAGCGAAATACCATAAGAAAAGTATGAAAATAAGGATAGGAAAAAAAGAGTAAAAAATATTAGCCCACATTGTCTTGGGCGGCTCGATGCGGAAAACATTAACACTATGCCTTAACAAGGCGATCAATTCTTTATCTTCCTGGGGTATGTAAACCTTGAAATATTCAATCCCGGCGCCAATCTCATTCTGGCCCTTGGCGCTAAATTTTCCGATAATTAAATCCTCGGTCTTCTTAACTTCTTCGATTAAATTATCCCTGGGGTTCCTTTCGAGGAGAGAGTAAAAAGCGCTGTAACTTAACTCTTTTATCTGAAAATTAAACAACTGCTGCATGCCATATAACACCGCCATGGAAAGAAACATCCAGACAAAAAGATTCCTCAATAAATTGTTATCAAAACGCCCTTTTTTCTTATCCTCATTTTTCATAACTTAACTATTATAGCTTGCTTGATCTATAAAATCAAGGAATTGATCCTTAAGATATTCTCTTCTTTTTT